>NZ_JBYTAG010000006.1:0-148884 GCF_058787995.1 Cupriavidus sp. FW305-27 | reverse complement strand
AGGGCTGAGCCCCGTGCAATACAGGACTCAGCCCTTGGCGGCCTAACTTACCCGTCCAACTTTACGGGGTCAGTTCACTGGCGTGCCGTTTCTCTTTGCGCTGCCGCTGCTCAGCGCTTGTTGCGCAATGCCCTGGCCTGCTCGGCCAGCGTGCGGATGCGGCCCCAGTCGCCACTGGCAACCGCGTCCTTGGGCACCACCCACGAACCGCCCACGCACACCACGTTCGGCAGCGCCAGGTAGGTCGGCGCCAGCGCGGCGTCGATGCCGCCGGTCGGGCAGAAGCGCAGCTGCGGCAGCGGGCCGCCCAGCGACTTCAGCATCGGCACGCCGCCCGCTGCCTGCGCCGGGAAGAACTTGAGGAAGGTGAAGCCGGCTTCCAGCGCCGCCATCGCCTCACTGGCGGTGGCCACGCCCGGCAGCAGCGAGATGCCCGCGCCCTGCGCGCCCTCGGCCAGCGCCGGGGTCAGGCCGGGCGAGACGGCAAACTGCGCGCCCGCATCGCGCACGGCGTGCAGCTGCTCGACGTTCAGCACCGTGCCGGCTCCGACGCAGGCCTGCGGCAAGGCTGCCGCCACCGCCTTGATCGCCTCCAGTGCCACCGGCGTACGCAGCGTGATCTCAAGCAGCGGCAAGCCGCCGGTGACCAGTGCCTCGCTGACGTGCAGGGCCTCGTCGACCGAGTGGAATTCCAGCACCGGGATCACCGGCACGTCGGCAAGGCGTTGAAGCAGCGGGGAAGTCTGGTTTTGCATGGCTGTCTCGGAGTAGGGAGTGCAGGAGCAGGGTTTCAGGGAAGCAGGAGTTCAGGCCAACCGGGTCATGCGATCACCGACACCGACTGTGCCAGCCGGCCCAGCACGGTCTGGGCGTCGGGGATCGGCGCCACCGCGCCATAACCGGTGGTCGACAGCGCGGCAGCCACGTTGGCATAACGCGCCGCCTCGAACGGGTCGGCACCCGCGGCCAGGCGCGCAACAAAGCTGCCGCCGAAGCAGTCGCCCGCCCCGGTGGCATCGACCGGCTTGACCGGATAAGGCGGCACCAGCGCGCGCGACTCTGGCGTGGCCACATAGGAGCCCTCTTCGCCCAGCTTCAGCGCGACCAGGCCGATGCCGCAGCCCAGCAGGTAGTCGACGATGGCGTCGCGGTCGTCCAACCCGGTCAGCACGGTGATGTCATCCCAGCTGGGCAGGCACACGTCGGTCAGCATCAGGGCCTCGCGCATGATGCCGCGCGCGCGCGCCAGCGACCACAGCCGCAGCCGCAGGTTGGTGTCCAGCGTGACCTTGGTGCCGGCCTTGCGCGCATGCTCCATCGCGTCCAGCCCGGCATCGCAGGCGCTGGTGCTGATGGCCAGGCTGATGCCCGACAGGTGCAGGTAGCGCGCCGCGGCGATCGCGCCCAGCGGCAGATGCTCGTGCTGGTAGCGGCTGGCAGCAGAGCCTTCGCGCAGGTAATCGAAGCGGTGGCCGTGGTTGTCGTGCGAGACAAAGTAGACCCCGGTAGGCGCGCTCGGGTCGACGCGCACGTGGCGGGTATCGACCCGCTCCTGCGTCCATAGCGCGCGCAGGCGCTCGCCGAAGGTGTCGGCACCGACCGCGCAGATATAGCCGGTGCTGGCGCCCTGGCGCGCAGCGGCAATGCAGAAGTTGGAAGTGTCGCCGCCAAAGCCTTGCAGGTAGCGCGATGGATCGTCGGGCTGTTGGTTGAACTCCACCAGCGGTTCGCCGTAGGCCAGGATATCGATGCTCATGGGGCTGCCTGCCTCAGAAGAAGGTTTGCACGATGTCGATCACGCGCATTTCGCTGTCCAGCACCGGGATATGGCGCCACTTGTCGAAAGTCAGGCACGGGTGCGAGATATCGAAGGCGATCATGTCGCCGACCTGAACGTCGTCGCCAGGCTTGACCTGCAGGTAGGCGTGCTGGTCCATCATGCCGGTGACTTCCCAATGCGCGGGGACGTCCACCGGCGCCTCGGTGCCAGGCCGGTACAGCCGTGCCGGGATCGGCATGCCGGCGTCGAAGGCCGCATCGCGCTTGCCCATGCCGATGATGACGCGGTCCGGCTCGGGGATCGACTGCACATAGGCCCACAGCTGCAGCGCCGGCAGCAGGCCCTCGCGCATCTTCTGCGCGACCGGGTTGCTGGCCAGGATGCGCTGCTGCGCGGCGCGGTAGATGCCCACGTCATGCGTCAGGTAGCAGCCCGGGCGCAGCACGATGTCGATCGGCGCGCCGATCTCGGTGCGCGCGAATTCCTCGGCCACCACGTCGTACCAGGCCGAACCCGCGCCCGACATCACCACCGGGCTGCGGCCGAAGCGGCCTTCCTGTGCCAGCTGCCGCGTTACCGCCACGGTGCGCTGCAGGAACTTGCGGATATCGGCTTCTTCCTTGAGCACGCCTTCATAGATCTCGACGCCGGCCAGCGACAGCGCCTGCGGCCAGCGCGCCAGCGCGTCCAGCACGGCCTGCTGCTGCGCGTCGTCGCGTACGCCGGTGCGCCCGCCTTCCACGCCCAGTTCCAGCAGCACCTGCAGCTTCTGGCCGCGCTCCTGGAAGAACTTGCCGAGCTGGTCGACCAGCGCGGCCGAGTCCACCAGCGCGAAAAATTCGAAATCCGGATCGCGCAGCAGGTCAGCGATGATTTCCATATTGCGCCGGCCCACCAGCTGGTTGGCCATCAGCACGCGCTTGACGCCGTGCGCATGCGCGGCAGCGGTCTGGTGCGCGGTGGCCAGCGTGATGCCCCACGCGCCGGCGCCAAGCTGGCGCGCAAACAGCTTGGGCGCCATGGTGGTCTTGCCATGCGGCGCAAGCTGCACGCCGTATTCGTTCATGAAGCGGCGCATCCATTCCAGGTTATGCGCAAGCCGGTCTTCATAGAGCACCGCGGCCGGCAGGCTCAGCTCTTCCCGCAACAGGTTCCAGCCGGTCTGCCCGGCCGCATCCGGGGCGATCGGGGTCTCCATCCGTCCCAGCGCCTTGTTGAGCGGATCGATCACGCCAGCCTGATACTTTATTTCACGCATGCTTGTCATCACCCTGAAAAAATCTGATTGACGTAATGATAGCCCTGAAAATAAGATATTTCATCCTTGTTATAAAGTAACACGCAGATGCCCGGAAGGGCTAGCCGGGACCACGCGACTGGCATCCGCCACGTGCGCCAATCACTGTTATAGCCCCTGCCTGCAAGCACCGCAGTTTTCGTCACATTTCGATCCGACCCGTCTTCCGACCAGACCTGCCGCCCATGACTGCGCCCTTCGACATCCTGACCCGCATCGCCGAGCGCGGCCCCGCGCTGCGCCTGGCCGAGCAGAAGGTGGCGCAGGTGGTACTGGAAGACCTGGCCGGCGCGGCCGCCGCCAGCATCAATGAGCTGGCGCGCAAGGCCGGCGTCAGCGAGGCCAGCGTGACGCGCTTTGCCAAGGCCATCGGCTGCCGCGACGTGCGCGACCTGAAGCTGCGCCTGGCGCAGGCCACCGCGGTGGGTGCGCGCTTCCTGCAGCCCGGCAGCGTTCCCGCCGGTGAAGCCACCCCGGCCACACTCGCTGACAGCATCCACGCCGACATCCTCACCGCGCTCGAAGTCAACCGCGGCATGATGGATGCGCAGCGCATCGAACAGGCCGCGCGCCTGTTGCTCGGCGCACGCATGGTCTACGCTTTTGGCATGGGCGGCGGCTCGTCGTTCATGGCCGACGAGGCCCGCCATCGCCTGGCGCGCCTGGGCCAGCCGGTGGCGAGCTACCAGGACGCGCTGCTACAGAAGATGGTGGCGGCCACGCTGGGCCGCGACGACGTGGTGCTGGCCTTCTCGGCCAGCGGCCGCGTGCCGGAGATGCTGGCCAGCTGCGATATCGCGCGCGAGTACGGTGCCCGCCTGGTGGCCGTGACCGCGCTGGGCTCGCCACTGGCCGCGCGCGCCGACGTGCTGCTGCCGGTGCGCACGCTGGAGACGGATTTCATTTTCAAACCGTCGGCATCGCGCTACGCCATGCTGATGGTGCTGGACGTGCTCGCCACGCAATGCGCGCTGTTGCAGCCGGACCAGAGCAAAGAGCGCCTGCGCCGGCTCAAGTACGTGCTGGACAGCCACCGCGGCGAAAGCGGCCCCGCCCGGGGCCCTGACAGCCGCCAGCCGCTCGGAGACTGACCATGCCACACCTGTTCGATACCCTGATCCGCTGCGTCACCCTGATCGACGGCTCCGGCGCCGCCGCACGCCTGGCCGACGTGGCCCTGCGCGACGGCCGCATCGCCCGCATCGATGAAGCCGGCGCGATCGATCCCGACGCCGCCTCGCATGTAGTCGAAGGCGACGGCCTGGTCCTTGCACCGGGCTTTGTCGACGTGCATACGCACGACGATACCAACGTGGTGCGCCAGCCCGCGATGACGCCCAAGCTGTCGCAGGGCGTGACCACGGTGGTGGTCGGCAACTGCGGCATCAGCGCCGCACCGGTGACGCTGGCGGGCGAGCCGCCCGACCCGATGAACCTGCTCGGCCATGCCGACGCCTTCCGCTACCCGGATTTCAAGTCCTACGTCGATGCGGTGGAAGCCGCGCAGCCCGCGGTCAACGTTGCCGCGCTGGTCGGCCATACCGCGCTGCGCAGCAACCATATGGACCGCTTCGACCGCGCCGCCACGCCGGAAGAAATCGCGGCGATGCGCGCGCAGCTGGAAGAAGCGCTGCAGCACGGCGCGCTGGGCCTGTCCACGGGCCTGGCCTACGCCAACGCCTTCAGCGCGCCGACCGATGAGGTGCTGGCGCTGGCCGAACCGCTGGCCAAGGCCGGCGCGCTCTACGCCACCCACCTGCGCAGCGAGTTCGCCGAGATCCTCGACGCCATGGATGAGGCCTTCCGCATCGGCCGCCATGCGCGCGTGCCGGTGGTGATCTCGCACCTGAAATGCGCGGGCGTGGCCAACTGGGGCCGCAGCACCGAGGTGCTGGACGCGCTCGACGGTGCGCAGCGCTGGCAGCCGGTGGGCTGCGACTGCTACCCCTACACCGCCAGCTCCTCCACGCTGGACCTGAAGCAGGTCACCAGCGACTTCGACATCATGGTGACCTGGTCCGAAGGCGCGCCCGAGATGGGCGGCCGCCTGCTGGCCGATATCGCCGCCGAATGGCAGGTAAACCTGCACGAAGCCGCGCGCCGGCTGATGCCCGCGGGCGCGGTCTACCACTGCATGGAAGACGCCGACGTCGACCGCATCCTGAGCCATCCGGCCACGGTGGTCGGGTCGGACGGGCTGCCCAACGACCCGCTGCCGCATCCGCGCCTGTGGGGCGCCTTCCCGCGCGTGCTGGGCCACTACGCCCGCGACCGCGAGCTGTTCCCGCTGACGGTGGCCGTCAACAAGATGACCGGCATGTCCGCCGAGCGCTTCGGGCTGCAGGAGCGCGGCTTCGTGCGTGAAGGCTACTGGGCCGACCTGGTGCTGTTCGACGCCACCACCATCCGAGATGCGGCCAGCTTTACCGATCCCATGCAACCGGCCGAGGGCATTGCCGCGGTCTGGGTCAACGGCGAGCTGTCATGGCAGCAGCGCCAGGCCACCGGCGTGCGCGCCGGCCGGTTCCTGCCGCGAGGCTCGCGGCCTGAGTTCGGCGCCGCCTGACCGGCGCGCTGCCCTCCTTCCTTCCCATATCCAACCCATCCCAGGAGTACCCATGGACATCAAACGATTCGGCGTCGAAGGCGGCACCGGTACCGGCGGCCAGCACATGCCCTTTGCCCGCGCGGTCGCGGCCGACGGCTGGCTCTACGTCTCCGGCCAGGTGCCGATGGTCAGCGGCGAGGTCATCGACGGCGGCATCGTGCCCCAGACCCACCAGGCCATCAAGAACGTGCTGGCCATCCTGGCCGAGGCCGGCTACGGCCCGGAGCACGTGGTGCGCTGCGGCGTCTGGCTGGACGACACGCGCGACTTCGCCTCGTTCAACAAGATCTTCAAGGAATACTTCGGCGCCAACCCGCCCGCGCGCGCCTGCGTGCAGTCGAGCATGGTGGTGGACTGCAAGGTCGAAGTGGACTGCATCGCCTACAAGAAGCCGGCGGCCTGAGCCTGCTGCCTGCGGATTGCGTGCCCTCTCCCGCTACCGCGGGAGAGGGGAAAAACTAAAAACTAACCCCTGCCGCCACAAGCGGCCTTTTTTCCACACAAGGAGACTATATGGGTGCCGTCACCGGAACCACGCTCTTGGTGTATGCGCTGATCGCAGTGATCGCACTGGTGGTGCTGATCGCGCGCTTCAAGCTCAACCCCTTCATTACCCTGGTGGTCGTATCGGTGCTGCTCGGCTTTGCCGTGGGCATGCCGATGGGCGACATCGTCAAGTCCTTTGAAGCCGGTGTCGGCGGCACGCTGGGCCATATCGCGCTGGTGGTCGGCCTTGGCACCATGCTCGGCAAGATGATGGCCGAATCCGGCGGCGCGGAGCGCATCGCGAACACACTGATCGATTTCTTCGGCGCGAAGAACGTGCATTGGGCGATGGCCACCATCGCCTTTATCGTCGGCCTGCCGGTGTTCTTTGAAGTGGGCTTCGTGCTGCTGGTGCCGATCGCCTTCAACGTGGCCAAGCGCACCGGCACGTCGATGGTGCTGGTCGGCATCCCGATGGTGGCCGGCCTGTCCGTGGTGCACGGCCTGATCCCGCCGCACCCGGCCGCGCTGCTGGCGGTGACCGCCTATGGCGCCGACATCGGCAAGACCATCATGTACGCGCTGATCGTTGGCATTCCCACGGCAGCCCTCGCCGGCCCGCTGTTCGCCAAGCTGATGGACCGCTACGTCAAGCTGCCCGAGGTCAACCCGCTGGCGGACCAGTTCACCGAAGAGGATGAGCGCGTCAAGGCATCGCACGAGTTGCCGGGCTTCGGCATCACGGTGTTCACCATCCTGCTGCCCGTGATCCTGATGCTGATCGGCAGCTGGGCCGACCTGTTCACCACGCCCAAGACCTTTGCCAACGACTTCCTGAAGCTGATCGGCAACTCGGTGATGGCGCTGCTGATCGCCGCGCTGGTGAGCTTCTACACCTTCGGCAAGGCGCGCGGCTTCAACCGCGAGACCATCCTCAAGTTCACCAACGAGTGCGTGGCGCCCACCGCCATCATCACGCTGGTGGTCGGCGCCGGCGGTGGCTTTGGCCGCATCCTGCGCGACTCCGGCATCTCCAACGCCATCGTCGACGTCGCCACCGGCGCCAACGTGTCGGTGCTGGTGCTGGGCTGGCTGGTGGCGGTGATGATCCGCATCGCCACGGGCTCGGCCACGGTGGCCATGACCACCGCCGCGGGCATCGTCGCACCGATCGCCGCCAGCGTGCCGGGCACCCGCCCGGAACTGCTGGTGCTGACCACCGGCGCCGGCTCGCTGATCCTGTCGCACGTGAACGACGGCGGCTTCTGGCTGGTCAAGGAATACTTCAACATGACCGTGACCCAGACCTTCCAGACCTGGTCGGTCTGCGAAACCATCATCTCCGTGGTGGCACTGCTGCTGACGCTGGGCCTGGCCACGCTGATCTGAGCGTTACCTCCCGCGCCCCCGCCCCGGGGGCGCGCCGGGCGGCCCCGGCAGGCCCCGGTATCCACCGGGATTGGCTTGCCTGCGCGGGCCATCCCAGCTTCATGGCCGTGACTGCCTTCGACGGCATGGGCGCGGTTTACGAAAGCCGCACGTGCATTTTCAAGAGTCGGCGATTTCCGGATCCGCTGCATGGATTCAAACTTCGCCCGCCCCTGGAAATGCGACATCTCTCATCGATTCCCCTGCACCGACAGCAAATACTGGTGGCGTCATCGGATCACCGATGATCGGGTGTGGAAAGCCCGGATGCCTGACGAGGACAGGCGTTGCGCTTGCAGCATGCAACGCCTGTGTGCTCGCATGGTTCCATGGCGGGCCAAGCGAGGCAGCCGCAAGGCTGGCCGGTTCCACCTCGTCAGACCGGTCTTTCCACCCTCGTTGACTGGCCCGCCGCCCTCACGTGGAAAGGAGTGGCGCGCACTCACCAGTGAGGAATCAATAACGACGATCGATAAGATGACTAACGAATGCTTGCAGCAGGTCCGCGCTGGTATCGACGGAGTTCTCGTACTTCTGGATCACGAAAGCGAACGCTCGGAGGGCTGCTTCAGCGCGCTTTGCCTGCTTGGCATGGTGAAGGCGCAGCTTGATGGACTGCTAGCCGAACGGGAGCGGATGCTGTAGCGGCGCGTTGGTGTGACGGGGCAGTCACCGTCACACCATCCTGCGGGCAACCTTGCCTAGATGCTTTTTTTGATGCACCATAACATCAAATCTGAGGCAAGGAGCATGCTATGCGCACGACCGTCACTATCGATGACGCCCTTTATGAACAAGCACTAGAGATAGCCGACCCTGGCATGGACAAATCTGATCTTTTTCGTGAGGCAATCAAGACTTTCGTGCGGGTGCAAGCAGCCAAGCGCCTCGCGGCGCTGGGTGGCACCGCGCCCGACATGGAAGATGTGCCACGTAGCCGCATGGAACCCGAATCGAAATGAGCGTGCTCGTCGACACCTCTGTGTGGGTGGATCATTTCAAGAACCGCAATGACGCACTGGTCAGTTTGCTCGTGTCGGATCAAGCACTGACCCACCCCATGGTCCTGGTTGAACTAGCCTGCGGCACGCCCCCGGCACCGCGTGCGCGGACACTCGGTGACATCGGGCTGTTGCAGCCCGCAAGGCAGGCCAGCCTGGCAGAGGTAATGGCGTTCATCGAGCACGAGAAATTGCATGGACTCGGTTGCGGCCTGGTGGATGTCTCATTGCTGGCTTCCACTTTGATCACGCCAGGCGCACGGCTATGGACACTGGATCAGCGTCTAAACGACTTGTCAGTGCGTTTTCGTGTGGCGCATCGACCCAAGCTTCACTAGCAGGCTGCTGAAGTACGCCCCGCTACAACCGGATGCTTTCCAACTGTTGGTGTGCCGATGATTCTGCACTGTCACGCCTCGTCCTGCGGGAATCAATACCGATACACCACCTGCAACCCAGCCGTCACCGCGGCCGTATGGAACGCTGCGGGCTTATAGACCGGCATACCGACGAACACGTCATACGAGACTGAGCCCAGCCGCGAGCCCAGCCCTCCGCGTAGTCCAATCACCGCCCCGGTCAGTTGGGTGCCGGCCAGCGCAGTGGTAATCGGCCCGAAGACCCTTCCATAATCGAGTCCTGCATACAGCGCCTGCCCGGCTGCCGCCCAGAGGCGCATGTAGCTCATTGCGCCAATAGAAGCCGCGCTCGCTGGCCAGCAGGTTCTCTCCATCGAAGCCACGCACCGTGTAGCGGCTGCCGATGGTGAGCGCATCAATGTAGTAGAGCCGGTCGTTGGTGAACTGGCCGTGGAAAGTGGTGACATACCGCAGCGGCAGCTCGCCCAGCTTGAACGGTACCGACAGGTTGGCGTCCGCCACGAGCATCCGATAGCGCCAGGTGGGGCCGCCACTGTCGGCCAACACATCGTCCTGCGCGCCGAATCCGCCGAGGCCCTGGCGATAGGCCAGCGTGCCGTCGAACTGCGCCGCGCCGAAGTAGTGGCGATCCGTGATGCCCGCCTCGAGCACCGTATTGTTGCGGCGCTGCTGCGCGATCTCGGTGTCCTCGATGAAGCTCTTGCCAAAGCGCCGGGTCAGGCGAAACTGCATGCCGAACACATCGTTCTGGCTGCGGTTGAGCACGCGGTGCAGCTTCAGGTCCGCTGTCTCCGACTTGCCGCTGGAGATGAAGGTCTGATTGACACCGGCGATCTGCTGGAAATAGTTGTTCACCGAGTAATAGCCATTCCAGCCACGCGTGCCTGTTCCTTGTTGGCGAAGCCCAGATCCTGGTTGTAGCCGACGTTGAAAAGGTCGTTCAGGCCGAGCGGATTGTCCAGACTCACGCTCAGGTTGCCCTGCCACTTGCCGGTCGAGCGCGTGCCGGAATTGTCCACCGAGGCCACCACCGTCCAGGGCTTGCCGCGTTTGACGGCGATCACCACGTCGCTCACGCCCGGCGCCTTCGTCGGCACGATCTGCATGTCCACATCCTGGGCTCGGCACACGCTTCATTTGCTCCAGGCCTTGCTCAAGGTCGCGCAGGTTCAGCAAGTCGCCTGGGTGCGGGGAAAGCCGATTTCCGGGTGCCCCACAGGTCGGGCTCGGCGAAGCGCAGTTCGCCTATGACGCCGGGGAGCAGTGCCAGCTTCAGCGTGCCGGAACTCAAGTCCTGCTCGGGTACCAGCACGCGGGTGGTGACGTAGCCCTTGTCCGGCAACCTCCAGGTAGCCGCGCAACTGGCTCGGCAGTGTGCCGGTGGCCTGGTTGACGATGATGCGGGCCGAGCCGCCCGGCAGCAGGTTCGGGTTGCCGTTGACGTACCCCGCCTGCTGGGTAGCCACGATCGACGGCGAATTGTTCAGGATGATGCCGGCCTTGGGGACGTCGAACTGGGTGTAGGCGTTGACGGACACGCCGGCGGTGGACGGCCGGGTGATATTGACCTGCTGCAGCCCGTTCGCGGTCTGGACCACGGCGGGCCGGTTGGCGCCCGCGTTCGGGTCCGCCACCACCTGTGCGCTGGCCGCCCATGGCAGCCCCATTGCGCACCAGGCGGCCAGGGTCGTTGCCGGCAGGCCGAAGCGCGCCATGCGGGTGAACGCCGTAGCCTGTGTGCAGCGTGACCCAGCGCTGCGCCGCTTGCCCAGGCCGCTCGCCGATTCCTCGACCGCCATCAGCATGGCGCGTGACCGATTGAAGACAAGGCGGTAGCAACGGCGATTCATGATCTGGGTAACGGCACACGGTTTGATACGTGCGCAACTTTACCCAAGCCACTAAGGAATAAATGTCAAAAATCTCAAAATGAGACAAAACATGAAAATCTGAATTGCCTGATTGATTCCACAAGAAATTTAACGTTAGTGGCTCATTTTCGCCTGTGTCCGGAGCCACCGCGCCCCGCCAGGCCGCGCTCACCAGCGCATCCAGCCGCGCCTTGCCATTCCCCGCCCTGAACGGCGAAGTCTGCCGCGCAACCGATCAACGCAACGGTTTACAAGGCTCCGCCCACCGCCTAAGGTCAACCAGTAAGTGACTTGCCGGGAACCATCCCATGTCGATCGACCGCCGCTCCTTCCTCAGCCTTGCAGCAGGCCTGGCCGCTACCGGCCTCGGCCCTGTGCTGCCGGCTCATGCCGCCACCGTCGCCGCCCCCTTGCGCCGCAATATCCCGGGCACCACCGAAGCCCTGCCCGTGATCGGCATGGGCACCGCCGACACCTTCAACGTCGGCACCGGCGCCGCCGAACGCAAGCCGCTGGCGGAGGTAATGGGCCTGCTGCTGCAGAGCGAAGGTTCGGTCGTCGATACCGCGCCCAGCTACGGCAGCGCAGAGGCCGTGACCGGCGACCTGCTGCGCGCGGCCAACGCCCGCAGCCGGGTGTTCCTGGCCACCAAGATCTCGGCCAAGTCCGGCGCGCCCGCGCAGGCGCAATGGGCGCGCTCGCTGGCCGACCTGCATGTAGACAAGGTCGACCTGCTGCAGATACACAACCTGATTGACTGGCAGGCCAACCTGCGCTGGCTGCGCGAGCTGAAGGAACAGGGCCGCATCCGCTACCTGGGCGTCACCCACTACCGCGACGATGCGCACGAGGCACTGGAGAATATCGTGCGCAGCGAGCGCGTGGACTTTGTCCAGATCAACTATTCAGTGGCCGAGCGCAATGCCGAGCGCACGCTGCTGCCGCTGTGCGAAGCACGCGGCGTGGCGGTGCTGATCAACCGGCCATTTCAGGACGGGCGCCTCTTTCGCGCCGTCAAGGACCGACCGCTGCCGCCGTGGGCCGGCGATATCGACTGCGGCTCGTGGGCCCAGCTGTTCCTGAAGTTCATCGTCAGCCATCCCGCCGTGACCGCGGCGATCCCGGCCACCTCCAAGCCGCCCAACATGGCCGACAACCTCGGCGCCGGACTGGGCCGCATGCCTGACCCCGGCCAGCGCGAGCGCATCGCCGCGCTGCTGCGCTGAGCGGCAATCTATCGTGGACGATCCCGCGCGCGAGGCGCCTGCCGGCGGCCTGGCCCGGCTGCGGCGCGGCTTCGGCATCCGCCCCGGCGAGACCGGCGCCGTGGTGGCCGGCTTCCTGTTTTTCTTCTGCCTGTTCGCCAGCTATTTCATGCTGCGCCCGGTGCGCGAGACCATGGGCATTGCCGGCGGCGTGAAGAACCTGCAGTGGCTGTTCACCGCCACCTTTGTCGTGATGCTGGCCGCGATCCCGCTGTACGGCGCGGTCTGCGCGTGGCTGCCGCGGCGCCGCTTCGTGCCCTGGGTGTACGCCTTCTTTATCGCCAACCTGCTTGGCTTTGCGCTGGCCACTCGCGCCCTGCCTGACAACGTCTGGCTGGCGCGCGTGTTTTATGTGTGGCTGTCGGTGTTCAACCTGTTCGTGGTGTCCGTGGCATGGAGCCTGATGGCCGATGTGTTCCGCCCCGAGCAGGCGCGCCGGCTGTTCGCATTGCTGGCCGCCGGCGCCAGCGCGGGCGGGCTGGCCGGCCCCGTGCTGGGCGGCTGGCTGGTGCCGCAGATCGGCCTGACCGGGCTGATGCTGCTGTCGGCAGCGCTGCTGGCCGCAACGCTGCCGGGCGTGGGCTGGCTGTTCGGCTGGCGCCGCCGCGCCGGCGCGGGCGTGGTGCAGCCGGGCGAAGCCCCGGCCGGCGCGGCGCAGGATCCGGCCAACCCCATCGGCGGCGGGCTGCTGGCCGGGCTGTCGCTGCTGCTGCGCTCGCGCTACCTGCTTGGCATCGGCCTGTTCGTGATCCTGCTGGCCACGGCCAGCACCTTCCTGTATTTCGAGCAGGCGCGGCTGGTGGCCGAGGCCTTCCCGGAGCGCACCCGCCAGACCCAGGTCTTCAGCGCGCTGGATGCTACCGTGCAGGCGCTGACCATCCTGGTCCAGCTCTTCTTCACCGGCCGCATCGCGCGCCGCTATGGCGTCACCGTGCTGCTGACCGCGGTGCCGCTGGCGGTGACCTGCGGCTTTCTCGTGCTGGCGATGCTGCCGACCTTCGGCGTGCTGGCCGGCGTGATGATCCTGCGGCGCGTGGGCGAATACGCGCTGCTGCGCCCCGGGCGCGAGATGCTGTTCACCGTGGTCGATCCCGAGACCAAGTACAAGGCCAAGAACGTGATTGACACCGCGGTCTACCGTGCGGGCGATGCGGTCAGTGCGTGGGTCAAGACGGCGATCGATGCGCTGTCGGGCCATCCCGCCACGGTGGCGCTGGCTGGCGCCGTGCTGGCGCTGGTGTGGGCGGGGCTGGGCTGGTGGCTGGGGCGGCGGCATGAGGGGCAGTTGCGACCGCCGGATGCCAGCCTCAGCCGTGCAGTGGGAAATACCGCTGCACGCTAATGCCCGGGACAAGGGTTTTCCCGGTTGACGCTGTGCCTGCGAAGCCATACATTGGTCACGCAGATCTAGATAAGAGACCATCTGTAAGATGGTCTCTTCGCGCCTTGCAGTTGCTGCGGCCTCTTACAGAACAAATAAGAGGAGACCGCCGTGCAACACTCTGCCATCAAGATTCGTGGCATCGATGATGTCATTGCCTACATAGATTCCTGCCCGGGCATTCGCGGCAGGGCCGGTGTCATCTGGTGGCTCGCACTCGGCGGGCTATTCCTTGACGCGTTTTCCAATTCTGCGCTGAGCGCCGGCCTCGGGCCGATGACGCGCAACCTTCAACTCGCGCCTGCAAAGGTCGCCCTGTTGACCTCGTTTGCCTCCTGGGTGGCCATTGCCTTCAACCCTATCGGCGGCTGGATGGCCGACCGCTGGGGCCGCGTCCGCCCGCTGGTTCTCGCCAAGGTCCTGGCCGTGGCCGGCGCATTGCTGGTGGTGTTTGCCCCCGGCTTCGAGGTGATCCTGGCTGGTCGCTTCTTTGTCGGCGCGGCCTACGGCATCGACTTTGCCATCGCCATGGCGGTGCTGGCGGAGTTCACGCCGGTGAAACTCAAGAGTCGGCTGAACACGTGGCAAGGCATGTGGTACACGGCCGTCTGCTCCAACCTGCTGCTGGCACTGCTGTTCTACTCCTGGGACGTTGGCGATACGATCTGGCGCTACTCGGTGGCAGCCACCGCGGTCTTCGGCGTGGTCATCCTGCTGCTGCAGGGCCTGTTCCTGGTGGAAAGCCCGATCTGGCTGGCACGCAAGGAATTGCTCGATGCCGCCGCACACGCCATGACGCGCATCTACGGACGTGAGTTCGTTGCCGCCCCGCCCGCGGAACGCATCCCCGTCCTCAACCAGGCGCGCCGCGGCCTGGCCAACGTTCTGCTGATCTTCCGCGGCGTCTACCTGCCGCGCACCGTGCTGGCGGCCATCGTGCAGATCGGGCAGTCGATCCAGTACTTCGCGATCGGCTGGTACCTGCCGCTGATCAGTGCGGCCCTGTTCGGCAAGGACTTTGTCTACGCGACCATCGGCGCGCTGGTTTTCAACGTCTGCGGCATCTTTGGCGGCTTCCTCTCGCCCTTGATAGGCCGCAAGCTGGGCCTGCGCCGCGCCTCGGCGTTCGGCTTTGCGGCGGTATTCGCCATGCTGCTGATCCTGGGCCTGTTCAACGGCAAGATGCCGATGTGGATGGCAGTGGTGGTTCCGTCGCTGTTCATCCTGTTCCACTCGGGCGGGCCCGGCGCGAATGGCAAAAGCCTGTCGTCACTGTCCTTCCGCAGCGAACTTCGCGCGGGCGCCAACGGCATCATCGGCGCGCTCGGCGCCATCGGCGCTGCACTGGGCCTGCTGGTGTTCCCGCTGTTCCGCGCACAGTATGGGCTGGAAACCACCTTCCTGATTCTCTCTGTGGTCCCGCTGCTGGCCAGCATCATCTGCTTTGCGATCCGCTGGGACCCGACCCGCACCACCATCAACCCCGACAATGAAGCCGATGCCCCGCAGTTCAAGGGCGATGTGCCGGACGCTCCGGGTTTCATGAATCCCGCGATTGAGAAGGCCCGCCCATGACCCAGCGCAGAAATGTCATCCTTGCGATCGATGAGGGCACCTCAGGCACCCGGGCAGCGGTGGTCGCCGCTGACGGTCATGTCATGTGCCTCGAGTACACCACGCTTGAGGTCCGTTCGCCCTGCCCTGGCGTGGTCGAGCAGGACGCCGACGTCCTGCTCGACAAGACCCTGGCAGTTTGCCGCGCCACCCTGGCACAGGCTGCCCGCGAAAACCTGACCGTCACCGCCCTCGCCATCGCGACCCAGCGCGCCACCGCGGTACTGTGGGACACGCAGACCGGACGTGCGCTGGTACCCGCCATGGTGTGGCAGGACACGCGATACGCAGCCGATCTGGATCAGCTTGCGCCGGCATGGGACGCGACTCTGCGCGAAGCAGTCGGCCGCCCCACCGGTGTGCGCTCGCCTTACCTATGGGCGGCGCGGCACCTGCGCGACACGCCGGCTGTGGCTGACGCCTTCCGTGCGCGCCAGCTCGCCTTCGGCACCATCGACAGCTGGCTGCTTTGGCACCTGTCGACGGCACGCACGTGCATCACCACGCCGACCAACGCCACTTCCTGCAACGCCTATGTACTGACCGGGCATCGCTACCAGCTCGACTGGATCGACGCGCTTGGCTTTCCGCGCGAGCTGCTGCCTGAGCTGCGCCAGGATGCGGACAACTTCGGCCGCACGCGGCCGGACGTGCTGGGGATTGACGTGCCGATCCTGGCTTGTGCCGGGGACCAGCTCGCCGGCGCAATCGGCCTGGGATGTCTCGATGCCGGCCAGGCGATGTGCCTGCATGGCACCGGCAGCTTCGTCGACCTGGTAGTCGGTCCGAACCTTCCTGCCCGCAGCGGCAAGTCGGACAGCACCCTGACCATGACCGCGCGCCGGCAACTGGGCGTGTCGCATTTCTCCGTCGAAACCTTTGTCGCCACCACCGGCTCCGCGCTCAACTGGGTCTGCGACAAGCTCGGCTGGTTCGAGAACGCCAGGCAAATCAGTGCGCTGGCCAGCACCGTTGCGTCTTCACGAGGCGTGACCTTTATTCCCGCGCTGACCGGCCTGCGCGTCCCACGCATGCAGCCCGAGGCGCGCGCCGCACTGACCGGCATCTCGATGGCAACGACGCAGGCCGAGATGGCCTTTGCCATCCTTGAAGGCATTGCGCATTCGGTGACTTCCTGCATCGAGGCCAACCGGGAGATCGCGGGCGTGCCGGTGTCGGAGCTCGTGGTTGGCGGCGGCTTGTCCGGCAGCGATGCGCTGCTGCAGATGCAGGCGGATCTCAGCGGAATTTCCATCCACCGCATGAAGGAGACCGACCGCGCCAGCCTGCGCGGCATCGCTTACCTTGCCGGCTCGTCCGGCCTGCTTTGGGATTCCATGCAGCAGGCCCGGACCACCACCACCCCGGACGCAGTATTCGAACCGGCGATCAGCGCCGATGAGCGCGCCCAGCGGCGCGCGCTCTGGCATGCGCGGGTGGCATCCGAGCTCAACCATGCGGACGCGCTTGCGGTCCATTAATCAGGAGCAATAACAGACATGGTGATTTTTCCATCCCGCAGCGCTAACCGCGAGCGCGCCGCCATGACCAGCACCGAGCCGTTGCGGCTGGTGCGCCGGGACCTGCTCGACCGCCTGGAGGCGGATGCGTTCGACATCCTGGTGGTCGGCGGCGGCGTGACGGGCGCCTACGCCGCGCTGGATGCCAGCTTGCGCGGCTATCGCGTGGCGCTGGTTGAAAAGTGCGACTTCGCCGCGGGGACCTCTTCCAAGTCATCCAAGATGGTGCACGGCGGCCTGCGCTATATCGAGCAGGGCAATCTCGGCCTGGTACGCCATTCACTGCTGGAGCGCCAGCGCCTGCGCCGCAACGCGCGCCACCTGGTGCAGCGGCTGCCGTTCCTGTTCCCGGTGATGGAGCGCAACGGCGTGTTCGACAAGCGCCTCGCCAAGGCCTTCGAGAGCCTGCTCTGGACCTACGACCTCGCTGGTGGCTGGCGCGAGGGAATCCTGCACCAGAAGCTGACCAAGGCCGAGGTGCTGTCCCACTGCCCGACCTTCAATGAGGAACATCTGACCGGCGGCTACCTGTACTTCGATGCGCGCGTCGATGATGCCCGCCTGACACTGAACATCGCGCGCACGGCAGCGTTCCACGGAGCGGCCGTGGTCAATCACGCGACCGTCGCCGAGATCACCCGCGACGGCCACGGCAAGGTGGATGGCGCCATTGTCCACGCCGGCGAGCGCGAGATCCGCGTGCGCGCAGGCGTGGTCATCATGGCAACCGGCGTCTGGCTGCGCGACTGGACCGGCCGCAGGAAGGGCGAGGCCAGGACCCTGCACATTCGCCCTGCCAAGGGCGTCCACGTTGCCATCCCGTGGCTGAAGATCCGCAATGACTGCACGGTGACGATCCCGGTGCCCGGGCGCAGCCGCCGGGCAACGATCACGCGGTGGGGCAATGTGTCCTACCTCGGCACCACCGACGAAGACTATGAGGGCGACCTCGACAATGTCATGTGCACCCGGCAGGAGCTCGACTTCCTGCTGGAGGGCGCGCGCTCGGCACTAAAGACCGACCTGACGGCGGATGACGTGGTCGGCAGCATCGCGGGGTGCCGCCCGCTGGTGGCGCCGCCCGGCGGCAAGACCCTGGAAATCAAGCGCAATCACGAGATTCATACCGCGGACGACGGCCTGGTGACCATCGTCGGCGGCAAGCTCACGACCTCGCGGCACATGGCCGAGCAAACCATCGATGCGGCGCAGAAGGTCA
The DNA here is from genome assembly GCF_058787995.1 of Cupriavidus sp. FW305-27. Lineage (NCBI taxonomy): Bacteria > Pseudomonadati > Pseudomonadota > Betaproteobacteria > Burkholderiales > Burkholderiaceae > Cupriavidus > Cupriavidus sp. FW305-27. The sequence continues at coordinate 131,034 of NZ_JBYTAG010000006.1, read as the reverse complement.
TCGGCAAGCGCAGCAAGTGCCTGACCAGATCGGCCTATCTGCTCGGGGCGGCTGGCTATGACGCGCAGGCCATCGTCGCATCCGGCGGCATGTCCGCGCACCTGGGCGAGCGCTATGGCACGGAGGCGCGCTTTGTCAGTGACATCCTGCAGGCGGACGCCACCCTTGCCAGGCCGATCGTCGAAGGCCTGCCGTATACGGAAGCCGAAATCGTCTACGCCGTGCGCCATGAACTGGCCGGCACGGTTGACGACGTCTTGTCACGACGCATCCGCGCCCGCCTGATGGCGCGCGATGCCTCCGCCCGCGCCGCAGCGCGGGTGGGCCAGATCCTCCAGGCCGAACTCGGATTGTCCGAAGCGGCCGTGGCGCGGCAGGTCAGCGAATACCTGGCCGCCGTCGCCCTCGAAAAATCCGTCCTCATGGGAGACTCAGCATGATCAGCAAGGAAGCCATCAAGCGCGGCTACAACCGCGGCAACTACGTCGTCGGCGCCCACACGCCGCCGGGCTATGCGGCGAACATCCAGGGCACCCCGGATGCGCCGGGCCTGCAACGCGACACCATTGCCGTCTGCGCGGCCGATATTGCGGCCTTGCGCAAGGTGGCCGACGAGGTCCTGACCGATACCGCCGACGTCGTGGCGTGGACGCGCGACTGGTGGGCAGGATCGATGATCACGGAGACCGCCGGCAGGCCCGCCACGCCGCGCGGGGTCATCGTGCGCGCTTCCACCGTGGAACAGGTGCAGGCAGTCATGCGCATTGCCAGCGCCAGTGCCATTCCGGTCACCGTATCGGCCGGCCGCAGCAACGTGACGGGCGCCGCCCTGCCCGTGCGCGGCGGCATCGTGCTGGACGTGTGCGGCCTGAACCAGTTGGTCGGATTCGACAAGGACAGCCAGATCGTCGACGTGGAAGCCGGCATGTTCGGCGACATTTTCGAACAGACCGTGCAGAAGGAATTCGGCATGACGATGGGCCACTGGCCATCGTCGTACGCGATCAGCACGGTCGGCGGATGGGTAGCCTGCCGCGGCGCCGGTCAGTTGTCCACGCGCTACGGCAAGATCGAGGACATGGTGTTCGGCATGGATGTGGTGCTGGCCGACGGCAGCCTCGTCACCGTGGGCGGCTACTCGCGCGCGGCATTGGGCCCGGATCTGCAGCAACTGTTCATCGGGTCCGAGGGCATGCTGGGCGTGATCGTGCGCGTGCGCCTCAAGCTGCACCGCCTGCCCGACTACGGGCGCGCCATCGCCTATGGCTTCAAGACCTTTGCCATCGGCCTGGAGGCCTGCCGCGAAATCATGCAGCGCGGGGCCAATCCCGCGGCGCTGCGGCTCTATGACGAACTGGAGAGTGGCGTGCAGTTCGGGCTGCCGGACACCAACGTCCTGCTGGTTGCCGACGAGGGGGCGCGCGAGATGGTCGATGCGGTGATGACGATCAGCGAGCGCGTGTGCCAGGAACTTGGTGACAAGCTGGACAGCGAGTCCATTTTCGAGCGCTGGCTCGACACGCGCTACCTGACCGGCAAGAGCGCCGAGGGCTTCAAGCGCAGCCCCGGCTTTGTCGCCGACACGCTCGAAATGTCGGGACCGTGGCGCGACCTGGCTGCCATCTACGCGGACGTGGTCAAGGCCATCAATGCCGTGCCGGGCACCCTCGCCGGCTCCGCGCACCAGTCGCACGCCTATGTGGACGGCGCCTGCCTGTACTTCTCGCTGCGCGGTGAGGTCGCGGTGGAAGACCGCCAGAAGTGGTATCGCCAGGCATGGGATGCTGCCAATGCGGTGCTGATCCAATACAATGCGGCACTGAGCCACCACCACGGAATCGGACTGTTGCGCGCGCCATACATGGCCCCGTCGCTGGACACGGCGTTCCCGCTGCTGGCGGCGGTCAAGCAGGCACTCGACCCGCAGAATATCCTGAACCCAGGCAAGCTGGGTCTCAGTGACGTGCTCACCAACGAACCGAAGTAACCAGCATGGACAGGTCCCTCGGTGCGCGCCTGACGCGACACCCCGTCATCGGCACACTCTACGGTGTTGACCAGATCGACGCCATTTTTGAAAGCGTGGCCGAAGTCTGCATTGTCGCCAACGTGGAACTGCGCAAGCTGCAGCCCGTCATCGCCACGCTGGCCAGCGCCGGCAAGTACGTCATCGTCAATATCGACAGCTGCGAAGGCTTGTCGCAGGACAAGGGCGGGGTGGAGTACCTGGCCGACATCGGGGTGACCAGTCTGGTCTCCACGCGCGTGGCAACGATCCAGCGCGCCAACCGCGCCGGCATGGTGACGATGCAGAAGGTCTTTGTGACCGACCGCTCCACCTGGCCGCGCAGCGTCAAGGCGCTCGAACAGAGCGACCCGAACCTGGTGCAGCTGATGCCGGCACCGATGCTGTCGCACCTGCCAGAAGCGGACCGCAAGGCGCTGCCGCCGATCGTGACATCAGGCTTTGTCTGCAATCGGGATGATATCCGCAGCGCGCTCGCACAAGGCGCTGTGGCCGTCTCCACCAGCGACCGCAAGCTCTGGAACCTGGAAGCGAGAGCGCTGAAGGCGTAAGAGTCCCGCCTGGGCAGTTTCGCTGACCGCTGATCGGCCAAAACTGGCCTGCAGCCGCAGGAAGATCGTATAGTCATGTCCTCGGACCTGGCTTGCCCCGCGCCGCGCCGGCCTGCGCCGCGCAGCCTGCAAGCCACCCCCCACATTCCTGATCCCGGAGGACTCCCCCATGAAAACCAAAGCCGCCATCGCCTGGAAAGCCGGCGCCCCGCTGACCATTGAAGACGTGGACCTGGACGGCCCGCGCGCCGGGGAAGTGCTGGTGGAAGTCAAGGCCACCGGCATCTGCCATACCGATTACTACACCCTGTCCGGCGCCGACCCGGAAGGCATCTTCCCGGCAATCCTGGGCCATGAGGGCGCCGGCATCGTCACCGACGTTGGCCCCGGCGTGACCTCGCTCAAGCCCGGCGACCACGTGATCCCGCTGTACACGCCGGAATGCCGCCAGTGCAAGTTCTGCCTGTCGCGCAAGACCAACCTGTGCCAGGCGATCCGCGCCACGCAGGGCAAGGGCCTGATGCCGGACGGCACCTCGCGCTTTTCCATCGACGGCAAGCCGATCTTCCACTACATGGGCACCTCGACCTTCGCCAACCACATCGTGGTGCCGGAGATCGCGCTGGCCAAGATCCGCCCGGATGCGCCGTTCGACAAGGTCTGCTACATCGGCTGCGGCGTCACCACCGGCGTGGGCGCGGTGCTGTTCACCGCCAAGGTGGAAGCCGGCGCCAACGTGGTGGTGTTTGGCCTGGGCGGCATCGGCCTGAACGTGATCCAGGCGGCCAAGATGGTGGGCGCCGACAAGATCATCGGCGTGGACCTGAACCCGGGCCGCGAAGCCATAGCGCGCAAGTTCGGCATGACCCACTTCATCAACCCGAAGGACGTGGAGAACGTGGTCGACCACATCATCCAGCTGACCGACGGCGGTGCAGACTATTCGTTCGAATGCATCGGCAACACGCAGGTCATGCGCCAGGCGCTGGAGTGCTGCCACAAGGGCTGGGGCAAGTCGATCATCATCGGCGTGGCCGAGGCCGGCGCGGAGATCTCGACGCGCCCGTTCCAGCTGGTGACCGGGCGCGAGTGGAAGGGCTCGGCCTTTGGCGGCGCGCGCGGGCGCACCGATGTGCCCAGGATCGTCGACTGGTACATGGAAGGCAAGCTCAATATCGACGACCTGATCACGCACACGCTGCCGCTGGAGCGCATCAACGAGGGCTTCGACCTGATGAAGCGCGGCGAGTCGATCCGCTCCGTGGTGCTCTACTGAGGACGGCGCCGACATGGAACTGATCTCGCAACACGGCTGCCACGGCGGCGTGCAGCGCTTCTATCGCCATGATTCGACGGCGATCGGGCTGCCGATGCGTTTCTCGGTCTACCTGCCGCCGCAGGCGCAGGCAGGCGGCAAGGTGCCGGTGCTGTTCTACCTGGCCGGCCTGACCTGCACCGAGGAAACCTTCATGATCAAGGCCGGTGCGCAGCGCTTTGCCGCCGAGCACGGCCTGATGCTGGTGGCGCCCGATACCAGCCCGCGCGGAGCGGGCCTGCCGGGCGAGGCCGATGCCTGGGACTTCGGCGTGGGTGCCGGGTTCTATGTCGATGCCACCGAGGCGCCGTGGCAGGAGTACTGGCGCATGGAAAGCTATGTGGCCGACGAACTGTTCGGGCTGGTCACCACCGCCTTGCCGGGCGATGCCGGCCGCGTCGGCATCTTCGGGCATTCCATGGGCGGGCACGGCGCGCTGGTGCTGGCGCAGCGCCATCCGCAGCGCTTCCGCTCGGTGTCGGCGTTTGCGCCGATCGCCGCGCCGTCACGCTGCCCGTGGGGTGAGAAGGCGTTCACTGGCTACCTCGGCACGGACCGCGCCGCGTGGGCTGAGTACGACGCCAGTGAACTGATGGCACGCCAGAATGGGGCGCCCTTCCCGGCCGGCATCCTGGTCGACCAGGGACTGGACGACCAGTTCCTGCAAAGCCAGCTGCATCCGGAAGCCTTCGCGGCAGCCTGCCAGGCCGTCGGCCAGCCGCTGACGCTGCGCCGGCACAGCGGCTACGACCACGGCTACTACTTCATCACCAGCTTTATCGCCGATCACATCCGCCACCACGCGGCACAGCTGTAGACGCGCCGCATCAACCTTCCGCCACGCGGCGGTATGCCCCCGGGCGCGATCCGGTCCAGCGCCGGAACGCCCGGTGGAACGCGCCCGGCTCGGCAAAGCCGAGCTCGGCCGCGATATCCGCGACCGGGCGGCCCGAATGGCTGAGCGCCTCGATGGCAAGATCGCGCCGCAGCGCGTCCTTCAGGTCCTGGTAGCTGACGCCCTCCTCCATCAGCCGGCGCCGCAGCGATGATGCCGACAGGTTCAGGCTGATCGCCAGATCTTCAAAGGTGGGCCATTGATCCGGGCGTTGGTTACGCAGCAGCCTGCGCACGCGCGCGCCCACGCTGGCGCGGTCGGAGTACTTCACCACCACGTTGTGCGGCGCATCGCGCAGGAAGGCCTTCAGGCTGCGCTCGTCCTGGCGCACCGGCTGCTCCAGCAGTGCCGCGTCGAAGACCAGCGCCGTGGCCGGCTGCCCGAACGCCAGCTGGCGCGAATACATGACGCGGTATTCCGCGCTGTACTGCGGCTCGTCGTAGTCGAAGGCCGCCAGCCGCACCGGCACGCGCCGCCGCAGCAGCCAGCTCATCAGGCCATGCAGCATGATCAGCATGGTTTCCTTGGCAAACACGCCGGGCTGCCGCCCCAGGTGTGCGCAGGGCGCGGTCAGCACCAGCGCGGCCTCGTCGCCGTGGCGCTCCAGCCGCACGCCGATATCGTCCAGCAGCAGCCGGAAGTACCGCGTGATGCGCTCCAGCCCCTGCCCCAGGGTGCGGCTGCCCGCCACCGCGTGGCACAGCATGGCAAAACTGCCGCACTTCATGCTGCGCGAATCCTGCCCGAAGAATTCATCGTCCAGCGCCGCCGCCACGGCCATCCACAGCTCGCTGTAGCTGGCGGCCGATACGCGTGACTGCGGCACCGCCAGCAGCGCCGGCGCAATGCCAGAGCCGCGCAGCACCGGATCCGGGTCGATGCCGCGCGCGCGCAGCCCCGCGATGGCGTGGTGGACGAAACAGATGGCGACACTGCCTTTTTCCATGGCGCTGGAGGGTGGCAAACGAGTTCACGAAGATTGGCGGATTTTGGCATAGGAGCCCGCCTCCGGCGTTCCTACACTGCCCGCAGGTCAAACGCCAAGCGCGCATTCTGCCTGACTTGCCGCGCGGCTCCAAACCCCCACCCTCATCTGCCATGCACAGCGACTACACCGAAGAGCAAACCATGATCCGCGACAGCGCGCGCGCCTTTGCCAGCGAACGGCTGGCAGTGGGCGCCGCGCAATGGGACCGCGACGGCCGCCTGCCCGATGAAGTCGTCGCCGAGATGGGCGCGCTGGGGCTACTGGGCATGATCGTTCCCGAGGAATGGGGCGGCACCTATACCGACTACGTCGCCTATGCGCTCGCCATCGAAGAAATTGCCGCCGGCTGCGCCGCCTGCGCCACGATGATGAGCGTGCACAACTCGGTCGGCTGCGGGCCGGTCCTGCACTATGGCACCGATGCGCAGAAAGAACGCTACCTGGCGCGGCTGGCCAGCGGCGAGCTGATCGGCGCGTTCTGCCTGACCGAGCCGCAGGCCGGCTCCGAGGCGCACAACCTGCGCACGCGCGCGCGCTTCACCGACAACGGCTGGGTGCTCAACGGCAGCAAGCAGTTCGTCACCAACGGCCAGCGCGCCGGTGTGGCGGTGGTGTTCGCCTCGACCGAGCCCGAGCGCGGCAAGAAGGGCATCTCGGCCTTCCTTGTCCCCACAAACACCCCCGGCTTTATCGTCCACGCCCCGGAGAAAAAGCTCGGCATCCGCGCCTCGGACACCTGCGCGATCACGCTGGAAGACTGCACCGTGCCGCATGACGCACTGCTGGGCGAGCCCGGCGAGGGCCTGCGCATTGCGCTGTCCAACCTGGAAGGCGGACGCATCGGCATCGCCGCGCAGGCAATCGGCATTGCACGCTCAGCCTTCGAGGCCGCATGTCGCTATGCATCTGAACGCATCCAGTTCGGCCGCGCACTGCGTGAACACCCGCCCATTGCCAACATGCTGGCCGACATGGCCACCGAGCTGAACGCCGCGCGCCTGCTGGTGCACCGCGCCGCGCGCATGCGCAGCGAAGGCGTGCCGTGCCTGTCCGAAGCCTCGCAGGCCAAGCTGTATGCGTCCGAGCTGGCCGAGCGCGTGTGCTCCAAGGCGTTGCAGATCCACGGCGGCTACGGCTACCTCGAAGACTACCCGGTCGAGCGCCACTACCGCGACGCCCGCATCACCCAGATCTACGAAGGCACCAGCGAGATCCAGCGCATGCTGATCGCGCGCAGCCTGTAGTCCCCCATCCCTTGCCAACAGAACCAGACCTTCCGGAGACAACCATGAGTGCCGTGCCCAAGACCGACAATGCCGTGCCGACCGTGCCGCTGCTGATCAACGGCGAATGGGTGGATTCATCCGCCACCGAATTCCGCAACGTGGTCAATCCCGCCACGCAGGAAGTGCTGGCACGCGTGCCGCTGGCCACCGCAAGCGAGGTCGCCGCTGCCGTGGGCGCCGCACACCGCGCCTTTGCCACGTGGCGCCACACGCCCATCGGCGCACGGCTGCGCGTCATGCTGCGCTTCCAGGCCCTGATCCGCGAGCACAGCAAGCGTATCGCCGCCATCCTGACCGCCGAGCAGGGCAAGACCCTGGCCGATGCCGAGGGCGACATCTTCCGCGGGCTGGAGGTGGTCGAACACGCCTGTTCGATCGGCACCCTGCAGCAAGGGGGCTTTGCCGAGAACGTGGCCGCCACCGTCGACACCTACACGCTGCAGCAGCCGATTGGCGTGTGCGCGGGTATCACCCCGTTCAACTTCCCGGCGATGATCCCGCTGTGGATGTTCCCGATGGCGATCGTGTGCGGCAATACCTTTGTGCTCAAGCCGTCGGAGCAGGACCCGCTGTCCACCGTGGAGCTGGTCAAGCTGGCGCTGGAAGCCGGCGTGCCGCCGGGCGTGCTGAACGTGGTGCACGGCGCCAAGGACGTGGTCGATGCGCTGTGCACGCACCCGGACATCAAGGCGGTGTCGTTCGTGGGCTCGACCGCCGTTGGCACCCATGTCTATAACCTGGCCGGCGCGCACGGCAAGCGCGTGCAGTCGATGATGGGCGCGAAAAATCATGCCGTGGTACTGCCCGATGCGCACAAGGAGCAGACGCTGAACGCGCTGGCCGGTGCAGGCTTCGGCGCGGCCGGCCAGCGTTGCATGGCCACCTCGGTGGTGGTGCTGGTGGGGGCGGCACGCGACTGGGTGCCCGACCTGGTCGAACGCGCCAAGACCCTGAAAGTCGGCGCCGGCGCTGAAGCAGGCACCGATGTCGGCCCCGTGGTATCGGTGGCGGCAAAGGAACGGATCCTCGGCCTCATCGCCGCCGGCGAGCGCGAAGGCGCGACGCTGGTGCTGGATGGCCGCGGCGTGGAGGTGCCGGGCTTTCCGCAGGGCAACTTCATCGGCCCGACCATCTTTACCGATGTCCGGACCGACATGTCGATCTACACCGAGGAGATCTTCGGGCCGGTGCTGGTGGTGATCGGCGTCGATACGCTGGACGAGGCCATCGCCCTGGTCAACCGCAACCCGTTCGGCAACGGCACCGGCGTGTTCACGCAGAGCGGCGCCGCGGCGCGCAAGTTCCAGAGCGAGATCGACGTGGGCCAGGTCGGCATCAACATCCCCATCCCGGTGCCGGTGCCCTACTTCAGCTTCACCGGATCGCGTGGCTCCAAGCTGGGCGACCTGGGTCCGTACGGCAAGCAGGTGGTGCAGTTCTATACGCAGACCAAGACGGTGACGGCGCGGTGGTTTGATGACGCGACGGTCAACGATGGGGTGAACACCACCATCAGCCTGAAGTAATCGGGCGGCATTCAAGAACGACACGGAAGGAGACCCCATGCATATCGCCTTCATCGGCCTCGGCAACATGGGCGCGCCCATGGCGCGCAACCTGCTCAAGGCCGGCCATACGCTGACCGTATTCGACCTGAACGCCGCGGCGGTGGCGTCGCTGTGCGCCGAGGGCGCCGCCACCGCGGATTCCGCCCGAAAGGCCGTGGCCGAAGCAGACTTTGTCATCACCATGCTGCCCGCCGCTGCCCATGTGCGCAGCGCCTACCTGGGCCCGGAAGGCGTGCTGGCCGGCGTGCGCCCGGGCGTGCCGCTGGTGGATTCCAGCACCATCGACCCCGCCACCGTGCGCGAACTGGCCGCTGCCGCCGAGGCGCACGGCAATGCGCTGGCCGATGCACCGGTCTCCGGCGGCACCGTTGGCGCCCAGGCCGGCACGCTGACCTTCATGGTCGGCGCCACCGAAGCACTGTTCGCCCAGGTGCGCCCGGTGCTGGCCGGCATGGGGCGCAACCTGGTCCACTGCGGCGGCACCGGCACCGGCCAGGTCGCCAAGATCTGCAACAACCTGATCCTCGGCATCTCCATGATCGGCGTATCCGAGGCGATGGCGCTGGGCGTCAAGCTGGGCATCGACGCCAATGTGCTGGCCGGCATCGTCAATACCTCCACCGGCCGCTGCTGGGCCTCGGATACCTGCAACCCCTGGCCCGGCGTGATCGAGGCCGCACCGGCCGGGCGCGGCTACACCGGCGGCTTTGGCGCCGACCTGATGCTCAAGGACCTGGGCCTGGCCAACGACGCCGCGCGCAGCGTGAAGCAGCCGCTGTTCCTGGGCGCGCTGGCGCAGCAGGTCTACCAGGCCGTGAGCCATGCCGGCGACGGCCAGCTCGACTTCTCCGGCGTGATCCGCCAGTACCTGTCCGCCGCCGACAAGGAGGGCAAGCAATGATCGAGTTCGCCCTGCACGGCCACGTCGCCACGCTGACGCTGAGCCGCCCGCCCGCCAACGCCTTCACTGCGGAAGGCCTGCAGCAGTTGCGCGAGCTGGTGGCAAAGATCGACGCCAACCCCGAAGTGCGCGCCGTGGTGGTCACCGGTGCCGGCGAGAAGTTCTTCAGCGCCGGCGCCGACCTGAACGGCTTCGCCGAGGGCGACCGCGCCCATGCCCGCGTGATGGCGCAGCAGTTCGGCAGCGCCTTCGAGGCCCTGCAGAACGCGCGGCCCGTGGTGATCGCCGCGATCAACGGCTATGCCATGGGCGGCGGGCTGGAATGCGCACTGGCCTGCGATATCCGCATCGTCGAGGAACACGCGCAGATGGCCCTGCCTGAAGCCGCGGTCGGCCTGCTGCCGTGCGGCTGCGGCACGCAGACGCTGCCGTGGCTGGTCGGCGAAGGCTGGGCCAAGCGCATGATCCTGACCAACGAGCGCGTGGATGCCGCCACCGCGTTGCGCATCGGGCTGGTGGAAGAAGTCGTGCCGCGCGGCCAGGCCATCGCCACCGCGCTGGCGATGGCTGAGCGCGCCTGCAACGTGAGTCCCCGGGCCGCCGCGCACAGCAAGCGGCTGGTGCACCTTGCGCGCCAGGGCGTGCCACGCCAGGCCGCGCTGGCGCTGGAGCGCGAGCGCTTTGTCGACCTCTTCGACGATGCCGATCAGCGCGAAGGCGTCAACGCCTTCCTCGAGAAACGAACGCCGCAATGGCGCAACGCCTAGGAGCCCGCCATGCGCCTGACTGAAGAGACCAAGGCCGCCAACCTGGATGCCGCCGAGCCGGAGGTGCTGTTCCAGGTCGTCAACGGTGTCGGCATTGCCACGCTGAACCGGCCGCGCCAGCTCAATGCCCTGTCGTACCCGATGATCGTCGCGCTTGGTGCGCAGATGGAAGCCTGGGCGCGGGATGACGCCGTCCGCGCAGTGGTGCTGCGCGGCGCCGGCCCCAAGGCCTTCTGCGCCGGCGGCGACATCCGCGCGCTGACCGACAGCTACCGCGACGGCACCCCGCTGCACCGGCGCTTCTTCATCGACGAATACACGCTGGATTACCGCCTGCACCGCTATCCCAAGCCGCTGGTGGCGCTGATGGACGGCATCGTCATGGGCGGCGGCATGGGCCTGGCGCAGGCCGCGCACCTGCGCATCGTCACCGAACGCTCGCGCGTGGCCATGCCGGAGACCGGTATCGGCCTGGTGCCGGACGTGGGCGCCAGCCATTTCCTGTCGAAGCTGCCGGTGCAGCTGGCCCTGTACCTGGGACTGACCGGAGTCACCATCGGCGCGGCCGACGCGCTGCTGTGCGGGCTGGCCGATGCCGCGGTGGACAGCGCCACGCTGGCCGGGCTGGAGCAGACCCTCGCCGGCATCGCCTGGGGCCATGACGCGCTCGCTGACCTGCGCCATGCGCTGGTGCGCGAGCCGGTGGCCAGCGCCGCCGACGCGCCGCTGCTGCAGGTGCTGCCGGCGCTGCTGCAGCACTTCCCGGCGCATGCCACGCTGCCCGAGATCCTGGCCGGACTGGCCTGCCAGGACGACCCGGCCTACACCGCCTGGGCCACGCGCACCATCGACGTGCTGCGCACCCGCTCGCCGCTGTCCGCCTGCGCCACGCGCGAACTGCTGCTGCGCGGCCGCCGCATGGACCTGGCCGACTGCTTCCGCATGGAACTGGCGGTGGTGGTCAACACGTTCTCGCAGGGGGACTTCATCGAAGGCGTGCGCGCGCTGATCGTCGACAAGGACAACACGCCGCACTGGCGCATCGCCAGCTATGAAGCCGTCGATGACGTCGCCGTGCAGGCGCTGTTCCGGCCGTGGTGGGCACCGGGCGAACAGCCGCTGCCCCTGCCCGCCTGAGCGGATGCACCACCGTGAGCCTCGACGCGCTGCTGGCGCGCAGCCCCTGGGCGGCGGCACTGACCCCGGAGCAACGCCAGCGCGTGCGCGCCGAACTGCGTGAGCGCGCGGTGCCGCAAGGCGCCTATGTCATCCGCAAGGGCGACCTGGCCGACTGCTGGCTTGGCATCGCACAAGGCCTGGTCAAGGTGCATTGCGCATCGCCCTCGGGCAAGCGCGCGACGCTGACCGGCGTGCCGGCCGGTGGCTGGCTCGGTGAAGGCTCCCTGCTCAAGCGCGAGGCGCTGCGCTATGACGTAGTGGCCCTGCGCGATTCACGCATCGCCTGCATGCCGGGGGCGACGTTCCGCTGGCTGCAGGAGACCAGCCTTCCCTTCAACCGCTATCTGCTCGACCAGCTCAATGAAAGGCTGGGCCTGTTTATCGCCACCGTAGAGCATGAGCGGCTGCACGGCATCGAAGGACGCGTGGCGCGGGCGCTGGCTACGCTATTCCATCCCGTGCTATGCCCTTCCGGACCGGGCCCGGCGTTGCATCTGACGCAGGAAGAAGTCGGCCTGCTGGCGGGCATCTCGCGCCAGCGGGCTAATGCGGCGCTCAAGGTGCTGGAGGATGAAGGCTTGCTGGCGGTCAAGCACAGCGTGGTGCATGTGCTTGACCTGGAGGCGCTGCGCCGCTACTGAGCGCAGCGCTGGTTCATGCCTGCGCGGTTGATGCCGGCTTGACCAGCCCGTCGGCCCGGAACATCGCCTTGATGCCCCGCACCGCCTGCCGGATGCGCGATTCGTTCTCGATCAGGGCAAAGCGCACATACTCGTCGCCATAGTCGCCAAAGCCGATGCCCGGCGAGACCGATACCTTGGCCTTGGCCAGCAGCTGCTTGGAGAATTCCAGCGAGCCCAGCGCGCGGTACGGCTCGGGAATCCGCGCCCAGATATACATCGACGCCTTCGGGATCTCCACCGGCCAGCCTGCTTCGATCAGCCCGCGCGCCAGCACGTCACGGCGCGACTGGTACTGCGCGGCGATCTCGCTGACGCATTGCTGGTCGCCCTCCAGCGCGGCAATGGCCGCGATCTGCAGCGGCGTGAAGGTGCCGTAGTCGTGATAGCTCTTGATGCGCGTCAGCGCCGCCACCAGGTCCGGGTTGCCCACCATGAAGCCCACGCGCCAGCCCGCCATGTTGTAGCTCTTGGACAGCGTGAAGAACTCCACCGCGATGTCCTTGGCGCCCGGCACCTGCATGATCGACGGCGCCTTCCAGCCATCGAACACGATGTCGGCATAGGCCAGGTCGTGCACCACGAAGATGTCGTGCTTGCGTGCCAGCGCAATCACGCGCTCGAAGAAGTCCAGCTCCACGCATTGCGCGGTGGGGTTGGACGGAAAGCCCAGCACGATCATCTTCGGCTTGGGATAGCTGCCGCGGATGGCGCGCTCCAGCTCGGCAAAGAAATCGATGCCCGGCACCAGCGGCACCGAGCGGATATCCGCGCCGGCAATGACCGCGCCGTAGATATGGATGGGGTAGCTGGGATCGGGCACCAGCACCGTGTCGCCGCGGTCCAGCGTGGCCAGCATCAAGTGCGCCAGGCCTTCCTTGGACCCGATGGTGACGATGGCCTCGGTATCCGGGTCAATCTCCACGTCATAGCGTTCGCGGTACCAGTGCGCGATCGCGCGGCGCAGCCGCGGGATGCCCTTGGAGGCCGAATAGCCGTGCGTATCGGGCCGTTGCGCCGCTTCCGTGAGCTTGGCCACGATATGCGCCGGCGTGGCGCCATCGGGGTTGCCCATGCTCATGTCGATGATGTCCTCGCCACGGCGGCGGGCGGCCATCTTCAGCTCGGCGGTGATATTGAAAACGTACGGGGGAAGGCGATCGATGCGCGCAAAGCGGCGCTTGCCAGAAGCGGCAGTCATGGAGGAAGTCCTTTACGTAAGCGCCCGGAACCGTCCGAGCGACGTCGGCAGCCGTTGTCTCGGCTGCCGGAGACTCATGTTAGCGGGGATGCGGCGAATGCACAACGGTCACGTGAGGCCGCGCGAAAGATCAAAGCAGCTTGCCGCCCGGCGGACGCGTCGGCCGGTCCGGCGGCAGGTTGCGCACGATGCAGTCCAGCGCGCGCGAATCTGACTTGCCGCCAAGCGCCGCGCTGACCGAATCCCGATACTGCGTTGGCGAGATGCGCTGGTAGTAGAGCCGCGAGGTCTGGTCCAGCCAGTAGACGTAGTTGTCGTCGCCCCTGCTGCCACTGGTGCGCAGCCAGTCGCTGATATTGCTGGAGCCAACCACCATGTTGGGGCAAGCGGTCTGCAGCGAATCGAGATAGGCATTGAAGCCCTTGGCCTGGATATTGCGCACGGAGTCCGGCGCACAGGCCGCCAGCAACGCTGCGCAGGCGCAGGCCAGCGCGAAGCGCCGGCTGATCGTGAAGCGGCGAAAGGTGGGCGAAGGCTGCACGGCAGGGTCTCCCTGGCGGATGGCGGTCGCACTATCTTACCGGCACCCCGCCCGCTTCAGTCGTCCAGCGTCTCATGCACCGCCGAAGCGCCACGCTTCCAGTACGCCGACGCGCGGATACGGCGCTTGTCGACACCGCGTTCGCTGACCAGGTACTGGCGCACCGCTTTCATCGCCGCGGCTTCACCAGCGGCCCACACATAACCCTCGCCGCGCGGCAGCGTGAGCTTGCGTAGCACCCCTTCCAGCAGGCTGCCTTCCAGCGCATCGTCACGATGCAGCCAGTGCACATCGCATTGCGCCTGCGTCGGCAGAGGAATCTGCGACGCGGCATTGCCCACTTCCACCACCACGATGGCGCGCGTATCGGCCCCGAGCTCTTCCAGGCGCCGGGCGATCGCCGGCAGCGCGGTATCGTCGCCGATCAGCAGGTGCCAGTCGAACGCCGTGGGCACCACGAACGAGCCGCGCGGCCCGCCCACGCCCAGGTACTGGCCCGGCTGCGCCTGCGCGGCCCAGGTCGACGCGGGGCCATCGCCATGCAGCACGAACTCGATATCCAGCTCCTGCTTCGCCCCATCGTAGCGGCGCGGCGTGTAGTCGCGCGCGGGCGGCCGCGGCTGGCCTTCGGGGAAGGTGATGCCGTCCGGGGTGACCTGCGGCAGCACCGGCTTGTCAGCGCCGTCCACCGGGAAGAAGACCTTGACGTGGTCGTCGAACGACGCCGAGACAAAGTCCTGCAGATCAGCGCCGCCAAGCGTGACACGCAGCAACTGCGGTGACACTTGCGTGGTGCGCACCACTTGCAGCAGGCGCATCTTGAGCGGATGGCGCACGCGCTGCACAGTCAGGTCGCGTGCGGAGGCTTGATTGTTCTCACTCATATTGGAATTCCTTGGGATAGAACCCGGCACCTGCCGGGTCAGGTTGCCGATGGCCGCAGCCAGCGTCAGTGCCACATGTCAGGCCTTGCGCACCGCTTCGATCTCGGCCGCCGCGCGCAGCAGGATCTCCGCGATGCGGCGCTGCTCGTCGGCGCCCGCATCGCTGCGCAGCGCAATGGCACGCTTGATCGCGGCGCGGGCTTGCATCAGCTCGGGCAGCCAGCCGCCCTGCTCCGGCTCGGGCTGCGGCTCACCGCTCATGGCGCGCCGCATCCACTCAACCTTGCGCGCCACGTGGCGCAGCTTGGCAATCATCACCTCGACCCGCTCGCGGTTGGCCGCCAGGTGGGCCTTGCCGGTCTCGGACAGCTGGTAGCGCTTCTTGTTGCCTTCCGTATCGACGGTGGCGTAGCCGACTTCTTCCAGGTAAGTCAGGGCCGGATAGACCACGCCGGGACTCGGCTTGTAGAAGCCGTTGGTACGGGTCTCGATCGCCTTGATCAGTTCGTAGCCGTGGCTCGGCTTCTCTTCGAGCATCGCCAGCAGCAGCAACTGCAGGTCATCGGCGCTGAACTTGCGGCCCCGGCGCCAGCCTTCGCCGTCGAAGCTGCCGGGACCATCGGCGCCGGCAGGGCCGAAGCCGTCGTCATGCCCGCCGCCCCAGAAGCCGCCGCCGTGGCGGCCCATGGCGTGGTGGGCGAAGTGGCGCTCAAAGTGAGGCAAAAGGCGCATCAGCAGGTGACGGCCGTGGCCTGAGGAGCCAAAAGGGTGGGAATGATGGCGCATGACTGCCTCCGATATGTCGTAAAACATATCTTACGATATATATCGTACGAGTGGAAGTCAAGGCGACGCGGCAGTCCCCGCCGCCTGGGGATTACCTCATGCGGTACCAGTGGCAGCCATCGGGACCGGTCTCACGCACCGCCTCGCCCCGCTCCAGCAGGTAGTTCAGGTGCGCAATGCTCTCGCCGGTAGCCATCCCCAACAGCCCGCCGCTTCCGGTGATGGGGCGCGAGAACAACTCACCAAACACATCCACCGCCCGCTTCGGCGTCCCCAACGCGCCACGCAAGCGGTCCAGCGCCTGCATCTGGCTCGCCCGCAGATAGTCAATCCGCGCATGCAGCCCACGGAACGGTTCGTTATGCGCCGGCAGCACCATCACATCGTCCGGCACGGCAGCGCGCACCTTGTCCAGCGAGGCCAGCCAGTCCTGCATCGGATCGGCATCGGGCTCGGTCGGGAACACCGATACGTTGGAGGAAATGCGCGGCAGCACCTGGTCGCCTGACACCAGCAGCTTCAGCGCCGGGCAGTACAGGCAGGCATGTTCGGGCGAATGGCCGGTGCCGACGATGACCTGCCAGTCGTGCGCGCCGATGCGCACGGTGTCGGCATCGGACAGGCGGTGGAAGCTCTCGGGCAAGGCGTGGACATATTTGCCGAAGCCGCCGAAGCGGGTGCGGTACACCTCGATCGCTTCGTCGTCCCAGCCGGCCTTGCGATAGAACTCGATCGCGTCATCGGGCGCCGCTCGCCCCGTATCCGCCGCCAGCACGCGGCACATCAGGTATTCCAGCCGCGTCATCCACAGCTGGCAGTCGAACTTGCCGGTCAGCCACCCGGCCATGCCGATGTGGTCGGGGTGCATATGGGTCACGAACAGGCGCGTCAGGCCGCCCGCGAGCGGGCCGCTTGCGGCGAACAGCGCGCGCCAGGCCTGGGCGGTTTCCGGGGTCTGCAACCCGGCGTCGACGGCGGCCCAGCCGCTGCCGTCGCGGATGGCCCACAGGTTGATGTGGTTCAGGCCCAGTGGCATCGGCATGCGCAGCCACAGCACACCGGGCGCTACCTCGCGGGCACGGCCGGGTTCGGGCGCGTCGCCACAGGGGTAGTCGAGCTCGGGCTTTTCGAGGGAGATGGGGGCGGCTGCGAGGGCGATGTCGGGGGATTGGGCGCTCATCGGTATCTGGGCCGGTGGGCCGGCCGTGCTGTGCGCGTTGGCCGGTGCGGCAATGCCCCGGCTCCGCGCGTTCTGGATAGCTGACACCTTAGCCCAGATGGGCGATTCCTGCTACGCGCGCCCTGCCCGCGTTCCGTGGTGTGGAATAGCGGTGAGCTATCGGGCCGGCGTCGGCAGCACCTTGCCCGGATTCAGCAGGTTCAACGGATCAAGCGCCTGCTTCACCTGCCACATCAGCTCCAGTTCCACCTGGGACTTGTAGCGCGTCAGGTCGTCGCGCTTGGCCACGCCGATGCCGTGCTCGGCCGAGATCGAGCCGTTTTCCGCATGGGCCATGCCGTCGACCAGTGCCGAGACCCGCTCATACCACTGCGCCAGGAACTCTTTTCCTGGCTGATCCCTGGGTCGCAGCGGGTTGAAGTGCACATTGCCGTCGCCCATATGGCCGTAGATCACCATGCGCGCGTCCGGCACCAGCTCCAGCACCCTGGCCGAGGCTTCCTCCACAAACGTAGCGATGCGCGACAGCGGCACCGAGACATCGCACTTGATGCTGCCGCCGGTGCGGGTCTGGGCGTCGGAGATCTCTTCGCGGATGCGCCAGAAAGTCTGGGCGTCGGACAGGCTGGCGGCCACTGCGGCGTCCTGCACCAGGCCCTGGCTGAAGCCGGATTCGAGGATTTCCATCAGCGTGGCGTTGAGGCTTTCCGCATCGGTCCCGGAGGTGAGTTCGATCAGCACCATCCACTCGTGCTTGTCCTGCAGCGGCGAAGCCACGTTGCCAAGATATTCAAGCACCAGTTCCAGCGCGGGCCGCGAGATCAGCTCGAACGCGGTCACGGCCTGGCCGGACAGGCGCTTGGCTTCACCCAGCAAGGCCACGGCCGCGGCGGGGTCCTGTACGGCGACAAAGGCCACGGCGCTGCTGCGCGGCTGCGGCATCAGCTTGAGCACGGCGCCGGTGATGATGCCGAGCGTACCTTCCGCGCCGACGAACAGCTGCTTGAGGTCGTAGCCGGTGTTGTCCTTGCGCAGGCCGCGCAGCGATGAGTAGATGCGGCCATCGGGCAGCACCACCTCGATGCCGAGCACGAGGTCGCGCATATTGCCGTAGCGCAGCACCGCGGTGCCGCCGGCATTGGTCGACAGGTTGCCGCCGATCTGGCATGAGCCTTCGGAGCCGATGCGCAGCGGGAACAGGCGTTGCCAGGCCTCGGCGGCGCTGCGCGCCGCGCTCAGCGTGACGCCGGACTGCACGGTCATGGTGTCGTTGATGGTGTCGAGGTCCAGCACGCGGTTCATGCGGCTGAGGTTGACGACCACGGCGGTGCCGCTGTCGTCCGGCACGGCGCCGCCCATCAGCGAGGTATTGCCGCCCTGCGGCACCACCGGCACACGCCGGGCATGGCACCACTGCAGCACCTGGCTGACCTCTTCCGTCGATGACGGCAGCACCACTACCTGGGCCTGGCCGCGGTAGATGCCGCGGTAGTCGGTGACGTAGGCCTGCGTGTCGGCGTCGCCGCTGCGGCAGGCGCTTGCACCAACGATGGCCTGCATCGCGCGCAAGGTGGTGTCTGGGGTCGGGGTTTCGGCTGGCATGGGTGTAAGGCGAAGGAGATACGGGTCAGTACGCGGCGGAAGGCTTGTCTGCGGCGGGAGCGTCAGAGGGCTGCTCGCGGAACGATGCGGCAAGCTTGCGCGCGGCGTTGGCATACAGCATCACGTCCACGCCCGTGGCCACGAAGGTGCAGCCCAGGTCCAGGTAGCGGCGTGCCAGTGCCGGGTCCGACGTCAGCGTGCCGGCGGCCTTGCCGCTGGCAATGATGGTGCGCATCGCGCCTTCGATGGCGGCCTGCACCTCCGGGTGACCGGGGCGGCCGCGGTGGCCCATCGACGCAGCCAGGTCGGCCGGGCCGATAAAGACGCCGTCGATACCATCCACCGCGCAGATTGCTTCCAGGTTCTGCAATGCGGTGACGGTTTCGGCCTGCACCAGCAGGCAGACTTCATCGTCGGCCACATCGAGGTAGTCGGTGCGGGCGCTCCACTGCGAGGCGCGCGCAATCGCGCTGCCCACGCCGCGGATGCCTTGCGGGGGGTAGCGCGTAGCGCTGACCACCATGCGCGCCTGTTCCGCGGTATCCACCATCGGCACGAGCAGGCTGCGCACGCCGATGTCGAGCAACTGCTTGATCAGCGGCACTTCACCGGCGACGGCACGCACCACGGGCTGGACCGGGTATGGCGCCACCGCCTGCAGCGCGTGCAGCGTCGAGCGCAGGTCGTTGGGGGCGTGTTCGCCGTCGATCAGCAGCCAGTCAAAGCCTGCGGTGGCGGACACTTCGGCCAGGTATGGCGTTGCCATCGACAGCCACAGGCCGATCTGCGCCTGGCGGGCGGCCAGCGCAGTCTTGAAGGGATTGTTTGCGGGCATGGTGTGTTCCGGTTCGATGATCGATGGGCCCGGCGCTTCAGCCGAGCTGACCCTGGCAAAGGTACTTGGTATGCATGTAGTCGTCCAGCCCGTGGCGCGAGCCTTCGCGCCCGTAGCCGGATTCCTTGACGCCGCCGAACGGCGCCGCCTCGGCCGCGATCGCGCCCTCGTTGATGCCGACCATGCCGGTCTCCAGCGCCTGCGCCACGCGCCAGATGCGGCGGATGTCGCTGGAGTAGAAGTAAGCAGCGAGGCCGAACGGGGTGTCGTTGGCGTCGCGGATCACCTCGGCTTCATCGCGGAAACGAAAGATCGGCGCGACCGGGCCGAAGGTCTCTTCGCACGACAGCTCCATCGCGGGGGCCGCATCGGCCAGCACCGTCGGTGCGTAGTAGTGCGGGCCGTCGGCGGTGCGCACGCGCTTGCCGCCGGTGACCACGCGCGCGCCCCGGGCGACGGCGTCTTCCACATGGCGTGCGATCTTGAGGACGGCGCGGGCATTGATCATGGGACCGATCTGCGCGGCCTCTTCCGTGGCGGGGCCGACGTGGAGCGCGCCAACGCGCTGTGCCAGGCACTCGACAAAGGCGTCGTGCACGGTGTCGTGCACATAGACCCGGTTCGGGCACACGCAGGTCTGGCCGCCGTTGCGGAACTTGAACGCCATCAGGCCATCGACGGCGGCATCGAGATCGGCGTCCTCGAAGACGATGAAGGGCGCGTTGCCGCCCAGCTCCAGCGACAGCTTCTTCAGCGTGGCCGCCGATTCGCGCGCGAGGTGCTTGCCCACGGGCGTGGAACCGGTAAAGGTGATCTTGCGCACGCGGCTGTCGGCCAGCCAGGCATCGACCATGCCCGGCGTGTGCTCGCGCGATGCGGTGACGATGTTGAGCACGCCCGCGGGCATGCCGGCCTGCTGCGCCAGCCATACCAGCGCCAGCGCGGTCAGCGGGGTGTCCTCGGCGGGCTTGGCCACCACCGTGCAACCGGCGGCCAGCGCGGGGGCGATCTTGCGGGCAATCATCGCCAGCGGGAAGTTCCACGGCGTGATTGCCGCGACCACGCCCACCGGCTCCTTCAGCACCAGCAGTTTGCGGCCAGGCTCGGCTTCGGCGACGATATCGCCGCAGATGCGGGTGGCCTCTTCGGCAAACCACTCGACATAGGACGCGCCGTACTGTACCTCGCCGCGTGCCTCTTTGAGGGGCTTGCTCGTCCTACCTGGCGCAGGCCACCTTCGTCGGCCAGCGCGGCGCGGCCGGTTTCATGGCTGAGTCGGTGGCGCTGTCGTTGCAGGAGGAAGGCCGGTTGCACGTGCTGAAGATGGCCGTGCCGGTCGACCTGCCCCCGGTCGGCATCATCACGCTGCGCGAACGGGCGCCGTCGCTCGGCACCGACCAGCTGGTGGAATGCCTGCGCGAGGCTGCGGCGCAGGTCAGGGCCGTCTAGCCCGCACGCGCCATCAACACCGGCGCCGACGTGGCCAGCAGCGCCACGCCGGATACGGTCAGCAACGTCAGCACGACCTTGCGGAAGGTGGCCTCGCTGATCCCCAGATAGAGCCGCGTGCCCAGCAGCGTTGGCACCAGCATCGCGGGCGCCACCACCAGGAACATCGGCAGCATCTCGCGCGTGACGATGCCCTTGCCCACATACGCGGCCATGGTCATGGCCAGCGTGGCGAGGTTGAAGTTCTGGATCACCGCGCGCTGTTCGTCCTTGTCGAAGCCGCGCAGCGTGCACCACAGCGTGGGGACCACGCCGGTAAAACCACCGATGCCGCCCATCACGCCGCCGGCCGCACCGGCAACGCCATCGGCCACGCGCCCGCCCACGCCGATATGGGGCAACTTGCGCACCATCAGCATCACCGGGCACCACAGGGTCAGAAAGCCGCCGAGCACGACCTTGAACCACTGTGCGTCGAGCATCGGCAGGATCGCCACGCCCAGGGGGATGCCGGCCACGCCGCCGGCCACGAACGGCCACAGCCTCCGCCACGACAGCCCGCGCCGCACCGACACCGCCGCCAGCAGCTGGCCGGTAAGCGCGCCGAACACGGTCATGGCCGACGCCAGCTGCGGCTCGATCGCCCAGGCCCAGAACGACATCGCCACCATGCCGAAGGCAAAGCCCGACAGCCCCTGGACAAAGCCGGCCACGGCGGCGCCGGCGATCACGATCAGCAAGGTGGAATCCATGGCAAGCGGGGCCGCGTCAGGCAGTGGCGGACGCGATGTTCAAAGGCTTCTGGGAAGCGCATGACTATGCACTTCTTTGCCTTGCTTGTCAGCCGCTGCCTCTGCTGCGCCGCGCAAAACTGATACGGTATTTTTTCAATGAGGTGATGCTGTTCGGTTCATTTCGGCTCCGTTAGCATGGTCGCCATCGACAAGGGCAACGGGCCGCGTGAAGCGGCGCCGGCGGCACGGGGTGCGGCGATATGTCACCCGTACGCCACCGGCAGCAACGGTGCCCTTTGCTGCGCGCGCGGCGTACACTACTCTTACCGCACGCGCCTACGGCCCGCGCCCCGGCGCTCCCTGCCGACCAGCCCCGGCCTGCCAGACGGCAGCGCCGCGCCCGTCCCAGGCGTGCGCCAGGCCAGCGCCACGGAGAACAACAATGTTTGGTTTGACCGCGCTAGACCTCGCCCGCACGCAGTTTGCGTTCACGATTTCCTTCCACATCATTTTTCCGGCGATCACCATTGGCCTGGCCGCCTACCTGGCGGTGCTGGAAGGCTGCTGGCTGCGCACGCAGCGCCCGCATTACCGAGACCTCTACCACTTCTGGTCCAAGATCTTTGCCGTCAATTTCGGCATGGGGGTGGTGTCCGGGCTGGTGATGGCCTATCAGTTCGGCACCAACTGGAGCTTCTTCTCGGAGTTCGCGGGCAGCATCACCGGGCCGCTGCTGACCTATGAGGTGCTGACCGCCTTCTTCCTGGAAGCGGGCTTCCTGGGCGTGATGCTGTTCGGCTGGAACCGCGTCGGGCCGGGGCTGCATTTCTTTGCCACGGTGATGGTGGCGCTCGGCACGCTGATCTCCGCCACCTGGATCCTGGCCTCCAACAGCTGGATGCAGACGCCGGCGGGCTTCGAGATCATCAACGGCCGCGTAGTGCCGACCAACTGGTTCGAAGTCATCTTCAACCCGTCGTTTCCCTACCGCCTGGTGCATATGAGCGTGGCGGCATTCCTGGCCACCGCGCTGTTCGTCGGCGCGTCCGCCGCCTGGCACCTGCTGCGCGGGCGCGACAACCCCGCCATCCGCAAGATGCTGTCGATGGCGATGTGGATGCTGCTGATCGTCGCGCCGATCCAGGCCGTGATCGGCGACATGCACGGCCTGAACACGCTCAAGCACCAGCCCGCCAAGATCGCCGCGCTGGAAGGCCACTGGGAGAACAAAGGCAATGAAGGCCTGCCGCTGCTGCTGTTCGGCTGGCCCGACATGGCGCGCGAAGAGACGCGCTTCGCGGTCGAGGTGCCGCGCCTGGGCAGCCTGATCCTGACCCATTCCTGGGACGGACAGATCAAGGGCCTGAAGGAGTTCGCGCCGCAGGACCGGCCCAATTCCACCATTCTGTTCTGGTCGTTCCGCGTGATGGTGGGGCTGGGGCTGCTGATGATCCTGTTGGGCGTGTGGAGCCTGCTGCTGCGCCGGGGCGAGCGCATGTACCGCTCGCGCGGCTTCCTGCATATGGCGTTGTGGATGGGGCCCACCGGCCTGATCGCCATCCTGGCCGGCTGGTTCACCACCGAGGTCGGACGCCAGCCGTGGGTAGTCTACGGGCTGCAGCGCACCGCCGACGCGGTGTCGCCGCACGGCGTGCCCGAACTGGCAACGACGCTGGCGATCTTCGTGGTGGCCTACCTCTTCGTGTTCGGCGTCGGCATCGCCTACATGATGCGGCTGGTGCGCAAGGGTCCGGCGCTGGAAGAAGCCAAACCGGAAGGCGGCCCCGGACGCGGGCATACGCCGGCACGGCCATTGTCGGCCGTGGATGACGACGAAGCGCTCGCCCCCGCCACCACTGCACGCACCCGGAGCTGACACCATGGGCATCGACCTCTCGCTTCTCTGGATCTTCATCATCTTCTTCGGCGTGATGATGTACGTGGTGATGGACGGCTTCGACCTGGGCATCGGCATGCTCTATCCGTTCGTGCCGGACCGGCATGACCGCGACGTGATGATGAACACGGTGGCACCGGTCTGGGACGGCAACGAGACCTGGCTGGTGCTGGGCGGCGCCGGACTGCTGGCGGCGTTCCCGCTGGCGTATTCAGTGGTGCTGAGCGCGCTCTACCTGCCGCTGATGCTGATGCTGCTGGGCCTGATCTTCCGCGGCGTGGCGTTCGAGTTCCGCTTCAAGGCCAACGACCGCGAGCGCCCGGTGTGGGACGCCGCCTTCATCCTGGGCTCGGGCACGGCCAGTTTCTTCCAGGGCGTGGCGCTGGGCGCCTATATCGACGGCATCAAGCTGGAGGGCCACCGCTTTGCCGGCGGGCCGCTGGACTGGCTCACGCCCTTCCCGCTGTTCTGCGGCGTGGGGCTGATGGTGGCCTACACGGTGCTGGGCAGCACCTGGCTGATCATGAAGACCGAGGGCGCCTTGCAACAGCGCATGATCAGGCTGACCGGCTCGCTGGCGTGGCTGCTGCTGGCGGTGATCGCGGTGATCAGCCTGTGGACGCCGCTGACGCATCCCGAGATTGCCGAGCGCTGGTTCAGCCTGCCCAACCTGTTCTGGTTCTCGCCGGTGCCGATCCTGGTGGCGCTGTGCATGTTCATGCTGATGCGCGTGCTGCGGCATGAGCCGGATATCTCGCCGTTCATGTACGCGCTGGGGCTGGTGTTCCTGGGCTACAGCGGGCTGGCCATCAGCGTCTGGCCCAATATCATCCCGCCGGGAATCTCGATCTGGGACGCCGCCGCGCCGCCGCAAAGCCAGGGCTTTGCGCTGGTGGGGGCGCTGTTCATCATCCCCTTCATCCTGATGTACACGGTGTGGGCCTACTACGTTTTCCGCGGCAAGGTGCGCCACGGCGAGGGCTACCACTGATGGATATGGATACACAGCGCCCGGGGGCCGGCACCTGGCTGCGGCGCATCGGCTGGCTGGTGCTGATCTGGGCCGCCAGCGTGGCGGCACTGGGCGTGGCCGCGTGGGTGCTGCGGATCATCATGCAGGGCGTCGGCTTGCGCAGCTGACGCCCCGTCAAGGGCAACGCCGTCCTCAGAGCTGGACCGAGGCCTCGCCGATGCCATCGAACTCCGCGGTCACCAGGTCGCCTGCCGATGCGTCCAGGATGCCGACCCAGGTGCCGGTGGTGACGACCGTGCCGGCCTCTACGCGTCGCCCGTCGCGCGTGGCGTGGCGCAGCCAGGCGGCCAGCCCAAAGGCCGGATCGCCCAGCGCGTGGGTGCCGCGGCGCTCGATGGTTTGCGTGCCGATCCGCACCCGGCAATGCTGTGCCGCCCAGTCCCGCGCCGCATAGTCACGCCACTGGCCAAGCACCAGTGCGCCGTGGGACTGCAGGTCGGCCAGCTTCAGCAGCGCGGGCGCGGCGAGGTACTGCCGCCAGCGCGAATCGACGACTTCAATCGACACCGCCATCGCATCGATCAGCCCGGCCGCGCCGGCGTAGTCGAGGGCGGCAGCCTGCGCGGCGTCAACGCCCTGCCCCAGCCGCAACGCAATCTCTGCCTCGATGCCGCGCCATGTGAAAGGCCAGTCGCCGGCATGCGCGGGGCTGGTCCAGACCCCCGCAAGCGGCAGTTCGGCATGCGTCAGCACCGCCTCGCGCGAGGCGCCGCCGGATTTCCAGTAGCCGGCGCCTGTCGCTTGCCAGCCAAGCGCGCGGGCCACGGCCGACTGCACGGCGTAGGCCTGTTCCGCATTCTCAAGCACGGTGGCGAATTGCTCTGCATCGGCGCAGCCCTGTTCGCTACGCGCGCTGAGCAGGGCCTGCGCGACCCGATCGATATTGGAAGATGTCATGCCTTGGGTATTTCCTTGAATGAGGGATGAATATCGCCCGGCATCCCGCTCCCGGCAAGCGCGCGCAGCACGCTGCCGGGAGCGGGCCGGTCTCAGGTGCCACTGGCGCTGGCCGCGGTGCCACTGACCGCAGGCGCGGCTTCGTCGTCGGCGGCGGTCTCGCCCATGGCGCGGCCGAAGGTTTCCGGCGCGAACTGCACGGCCAGCGCAAACACTGCGTACATCGCCGCGAGCATGCTGAACATGCCGCCAACGCCGTAGGTTTCGAACACGCGCCCGCTGATCAGCGGCGTCAGCGCCCCGGCCAGGGTGCCCAGCGCCAGGATCAGCGAGGTGCCGAATGCGCGCACGTGGGTGGGATACTGCTCCGGCGCGAAGATCCAGATTGACGTGTTCAGCAACACCACGCAGAACGTGAAGCACGCGCCAAACAGCAGCACCAGGCCCACGTTATACGTCAGGAAGCCGAAGCACAACCCGGCCGCGCAGGCCAGCCCCGCGCCTGTCGTCAGCACCCGCTTGCGCGGAAAGTGATAGCCGCAGTATGAGGCCGCGAGCGCCCCGAACAGGCTGCCGCTCTGCATCACCATGGTGAAGAGAAAGCTCTTGGAGATGGTGTAGCCCTGCGACATCAGGATGGTCGGCATCAGCGTCAGCACCGAGATCTGCGCGCCGTACGTCATGGACACCGCAATCCCCAGCGCGATCGTGCGCCGTCCCAGGCGGCCCTTGAAGATATCGCTCAGGCGCACCCTGGTGCGCGGCGCGTCGTCCTGGATCGCGGCCTTGATATAGGGCGTCGGCTCGCCGTCGAGCTTGCCCAGGCGGCCGGATGCCAGCACCGACAGCACCCGGTTGGCCTCGTCCACGCGCCCCTTGGACAGCAGGAAGCGCGGCGTCTCCGGAATAAAGCGCCGGTAGAACACGACGAAGAATGCCGGCAGCACCAGGCAGGCAAAGAGCCAGCGCCAGCTGTCCGGACCCGGGAACATGGCGAAGACCGCCAGGCCGAAGGCCGGCGCCAGCATATTGCCCAGGCCACCGCTACCTACGCTGACCAGGCCTACCGCGGTACCGCGGAAGCGCGTCGAGCACAGCTCGGCCAGCATGGTCACGGCGATCGAGATCTCCCCGCCCAGGCCGATACCGACGATAAAGCGGCCCGCCGCCAGCACGCCATAGTTCGGTGCCAGCGCGCAGATGATGGCGCCCAGCGTGAACAGCAGCAGGTTGGCGCTCAGCATCGTGCGCCTGCCGTAGCGGTCCGCGATATAGCCGGAGCCGATGCGTCCCAGCGCGGCGGCACTGAAGGTCAGCGTATTGAGAAAGCCGATCTCCGCCACCGAGATGCCCCACTGCTCGCGCAGCATGGGGCCGATCAGGCCGACGGCGTTCTGTTCGAAGACATCGAACATCACCCCGAGCATGATCATGAGGATGATCTTCTTGTGCGATGCCGTCACCCCGATGCCATCCATGGCCCGGTCGAGCTCATGCTGCTGTGGGGAATTCGGCGATTGAACTACTGTTTCTGCGCCCATCTTTGTCTCCTCCTCGTTTCGAGGTTGTCGCGCTATGTCCGCGACCTTGTCGCCGCCGTGTCCGGCGGGCGTTTGTAGAGCAGCGATAAAACGTCGTTCCGGCGCGCGCCTATTCCAGCGCCGGCGTCGAATGCGGCGGCCGGCGCGCGCGCAAGGCCTGCTCGGCCGCATAGGCCAGCCGTATCAGCACGGGTTCGGTGAAAGGCAGGCCAAAGAACTCCAGCCCGACCGGTACGCCTTGGGGGGCATTGCCGTCCGGCGCCGAGAATCCGGCCGGAATCACGATGGCCGGAAAGCCGGTGGCCGACGCGAGCACGCCATTGCGCTCCGCCTGGGTCTCGCCGACCGGCGCCACCAGGCGCCGCTGGTGCGGAAATGCCAGCGCGTCAAGCCGATGCCGCGCCATCAGGTCCTGCAGCCGCTGGCGCAATGCCTGCTGGCGCTGCAGGCGTTCGCGGTACTCCCCTTCCCGCTCGCTCAGCGCTGCCGCGGTGGTAAGGGTGCCCGCCACGCTTGGATGGACAGAACCGGCAGCGATGATGTCCTGCATCGATCGCACCGGGACGCCGGGGGGCAGCCCCGCCAGGTAGGCATCGAGATCGCGCTCCATCTCGTAGTGGTGCACAAGCGTGGACGCGAGCAGCTCGTCCGGGCTGATGGCGTCTTCAATCGCGATCAGCTCGGCGCCTTGTGCAGCGATGGTGGCCAGCGCTGCCTGCATCACGGCGTTGACGGGACGATGCACATCCTGGTCGCCGAAGAAATGGCGCAACACGCCGATGCGCGCCCCCCTGAGTCCGTCGCGGTCGAGGCTGGCGGCATAGCTCGCCGGGATGTGGGGCGCGCCCTGGCTGGTGACCGGGTCGGCCGGGTCATGGCCGGCGATGACATCGAGCAGCAGCGCCGTATCGGCGACGGTACGGGTGATCGGGCCGATGGTGTCCTGCGTCAGCCCGCAAGGGACCAGCCCGGCCCGGCTGACCAGGCCCATGGTCGGACGCAGGCCGACCAGGTTGTTGGCCGAGGCCGGCGAGCGGATGGAATTGACCCCGTCGGTGCCGATGCCGAGCAGGCCGAAGCTGGCTGCGATGCCGGCGCCGGTGCCGCCGCTGGAACCGCCGGGCGTGCGGGTCAGGTCATAGGGATTGAGGGTCTGGCCGGACAAGGTGCTGACCGTCTCGCCGCCGGAGGCAAGCTCGTGCAGGTTGGTCTTGGCCAGGACGATGGCACCCGCCTCGCGCAGCCGGCGGATGACGAAGGCATCGTCGGCGGACAGGTTGCCGCGCAGGCAGGCGGCGCCGGCGGTGGTTTCCATGCCGCCGCATTCGATGTTGTCCTTGACCAGCACCGGGATGCCATGCAGCGGCGCCAGCGGCCGTGTGGGGTTGCGGCCCGCCACGGCGTCGATGCGGCCGGCCTCTTCCAGCGCCTGCGGGTTGCGCTGCAGGATGCTGCGCAGGGCGGGACCGTCCTGGTCATAGGCCGAGATGCGCGCGAGGCAGGCGCTGGCCAGTTGGCGCGCCGTCAGCCTGCCGTCGCGCATCGCGGCATGCGCGCTGGCAACGGTGGCTTCCACCACGCTGAACGGCGCGTGATGGCCGGGGCCGTCTGGCACCGGTTGGTACGAGTTTGTCATGAGAGCCTTCCATGCGCCGGCAAGGGCGCGAAGTGTTTGCGAGATGATGGGCAGGCGGGGCAGCGGCACGGTGCCGCACCCCGCCTTGTCTCGCTATCGGTTGACCAGGCGGGCAGGTATTGTCCAGATGCAGAACGCACCCAGCATCAGCATCCCGGCAATCATGTAGTAAGCACTGTTGCCGCTCTGGGTCACGTCGCGCAGGTAGCCGATCATGTAGCCGCTGGTAAAGCCGGCAAGGTTGCCGATCGAGTTGCTCATGGCGATGGCCGTGGCCAACGCCGCGCCGCTGAGGAAAGCCGTTGGCAGGGACCAGAACAGCGGCGTGCAGGTCAGGATGCCGGCTGCGGCGATCGACAGGAACACCAGGGACAGCGCGGTGTTGTGCATGACCCAGGGCAACGCCAGGAAACCGATCGCGCCCATCATGCACGGGATGATCAAATGCCAGCGCCGCTCGCGGTGCTTGTCGGCGCTGCGGCCGAAGAAGTACATCGAGACAATGGCCGCCATATACGGTATCGCGCTCAGCATGCCGATATGGAGCGGGTCGCTGACACCGGTCGACCTGATGAACGTGGGCAGCCAGAGCGTGATGCCGTACTGGCCAGTGACATAGCAGAAGCAGATCAGGCTGATCAGCCAGACGCGCGGATCGGTAAACACCTTGCCGACGCGTGCCTGCGGGTCCACCGCCTTGACGTCTTCCGACTTGGCCAGTTCAAGGACTTGCTTCTCCGCGCTGGTCAGCCATTTGGCCTTGGCAATGGAGTTGTCCAGGTAATAGAAGCAGAAGCACCCCAGCAGCACCGCCGGCACCGCCTCGATGACGAACATCCATTGCCAGCCGCCCAGGCCAGACACGCCGGCCATGCTGCCCATCAGGAAGCCGGACAGCGGGTTGCCGATGATGCCGGACAGCGGTGAGCCCATGCAGTAGATGGCCATGATCTTGGCACGCCGGTGCGACGGGTACCAGCACGACAGGTAGTACACGATGCCTGGCGTGAAGCCGGCTTCGGCCAGGCCCAGCAGGAAGCGCAGCGTGTAGAACTGGGTTGGCGTCTGCACGAACGCAAAGCACGCAGAGAGTATCCCCCACGTGATCATGATCCGGCCGATCCACACCTTGGCGCCGAACTTGTGCAATGCCAGGTTGCTCGGCACCTCGAACAGGAAGTAGCCGATAAAGAAAATCCCGGCGCCCAGCCCGTAGACGGTTTCGCTGAAGCCCAGCTGCTGCGACATCTGGAGCTTGGCAAAACCTACGTTGACGCGATCGAGATAAGCGATCAGGAAGCAGACCATCAGGAATGGCACCAGCCTCCAGCTCACCTTGCGATAGGTCGCATCCTCGAACGTCCTGATCTTTGTTCCCGCCTGCAGGGTTGTATCCACAGCGTCTCCTCTGTTTTTTGTCAGGTACGGCAGTGCTGCGCTGATCCGTTGCGACCAGTCCGGCGGGGGCGTTGCGCACGCGCGGCGCCCGCCCCCGTCTCGGAAGGCAGTGACTGCGTCAGGCGGCAGCCTTGAGCGGCAGCGGCGTCGCGTGCGTGGCGAGATAGTCCATGGCGGCAACGGTGCCGCTGCCCGCGAGCGAAACGCCCGAGATCTTCAGGCCCATCTCGCAGCCGGCCAGCGTGGCCATCAGCGTGAGGTCGTTGCAGTCGCCCAGATGGCCGATACGGAACATGCGGCCCTTGACCTTGCCCAGGCCGGCGCCGAGCGACATGTTGAAGCGGTCATAGATGTTCCTGCGCACCACGTCCGCGTCGATCCCCTCGGGCATCATCACGCCGGTCAGCACCGGGCTGTAGACGGCCGGGTCCGCGCACTGGATCTCCAGGCCCCAGGCCTTGACCGCGCGGCGGCAGGCTTCGGCCAGGCGCTGGTGGCGGGTGAAGACGTTGTCCAGCCCTTCCTCAAGGATCATGTCGAGGGCTTCGGACAGGCCATAAAGCAGGTTCGTGCTGGGGGTATAGGGCCAGTAGCCGGTCCGGTTCATCTCGATGATTTCATCCCAGCCCCAGAAGCTGCGCGGCAGCCGGGCCGTGCGGGAAGCTGCGATGGCCTTGGGCGAGACCGCATTGAAGCTGATGCCAGGCGGCAGCATCAGGCCCTTCTGCGAGCCGGACACGGTCACATCCACGCCCCACTCGTCATGCCGGTAATCGGCGGACGCCAGCCCCGAGATGGTGTCGACCAGCAGCAGCGCCGGGTGTCCGGCCGCATCGATGGCGCGGCGCACGGCGGCGATATCCGAGGTCACGCCAGTCGAGGTCTCGTTGTGCACCACGCACACCGCCTTGATCACATGCGCGCTGTCGGCACGCAGGCGGGCCTCGATCATGTCGGCCTGCACCCCGTGGCGCCAGCCCTCCACGCCCGGCAGGCCGAGGAATTCGGGCTTGATACCCAGGTTCTCGGCCATCTTCTTCCACAGTGTGGCGAAGTGGCCGGTCTCGAACATCAGCACCGTGTCGCCAGGGCTCAGCGTGTTCGACAGCGCCGCTTCCCAGGCCCCCGTGCCCGAAGCCGGATAGATCACCACCGGCTGCTCGGTCTTGAAGATCTTCTTGATGCCGTCCAGCACCTTGAGGCCCAGCGCGCCGAATTCCGGGCCGCGATGATCGATGGTCGGATAGCTGATGGCGCGCAGGATGCGATCGGGAACCGGGCTCGGCCCGGGGATCTGCAGGAAGTGGCGGCCGGCCGGATGGAAGTTGAGATTAAGCATTTGACTCCTCTTGTTGAGTTTTGAATGCAAAATACTTTATCAGAGGAGTGACGGGAAAACAGCCGGGATTGCGCCGAAATTCTCTAGCGTTTACCCCACAATACAATGGTTTACTTGCGTTTTTGAGTTCCAGTTAAGGGTCTGCTAAAATTGAACGCAATCACGCGATAGGAATTTTGAATGCAAATTGTCGCAACTTCTGGCACGGATTCGCCGGCCCCCGTACTGCCCAGGCTCGAACGGCAACGCTTGCACGACACCGTGGTGGCCCACCTGCGCACGTTCATCGTCGAGGGCACCCTGGAACCGGGCAGGAAGCTCAATGAGCGCGAACTGTGCGAGACCCTGGGCATCTCCCGCACGCCGCTGCGCGAGGCCCTGAAGGTGCTGGCGGCAGAGGGCCTGATCGATATCTCGCCCAACCGCGGGGCAACCGTTTCGCGCCTGTCCGGGGCGGAGATCCAGGACACGTTTGAGCTGATGAGCGGGCTGGAAGCGTTTTCCGGCGAACTGGCCTGTGAACGCATCACGACCGTGGAACTGGCCGAGATCAAGGCCCTGCACTATGCGATGCTGGCCTGCCGGGCAAATGACGACCTGCCCGGCTATTACCGCATCAACCACCAGATCCATGACCGCATCAACCTGGCGGCCCGCAATTCGGCGCTGCGCCAGACCTATCTGTCTGTGAACCGGCGACTGCAGGCACTGCGCTTCCGCTCCAACTATCAGAAGCCGAAGTGGGACAGCGCCATCCGCGACCACGAAGAGATGCTGCAGGCACTTGAAGCACGCGACGGCAAGCGGCTTGCGGCCATCCTGCGCCAGCACCTGCTGGACAAGCGCGACGCGGTGCTGCTGATCCAGGCAGGCGATGCCGTTGGCACGCCCCAGGCATAGGACGCTGGCGCCACCCTCACCCCAAGAATCCGAATAGCCCCATCAGCATTCTTTGCCCCGCTGTCACCACGGTGACAACCCCGGTTCTTACTCTGCGAGCGCATTGCGGCAAACGCAATCCGCCACGCGGCACCTGCCGCCGGCGCACAACAACGCAGATGAACAGGGGAATCAAAGATGGCAGGGAACCTTGCACCGGACAGGCTGGCGGGGATGTCGCGCGGCCGTGTGCTGGCCGCCACCATGATCGCCGCACTGGCGGCAACACTGGCCGGCTGCGGCGGCGGCGATGACACCGCGCCGACAACCGCACCGAACGACACCACCATCAAGACCCCGCCGCCTGCCGGTGCCGGCGGCCCGCGCGTGCTGCTGGTCGGCGTGGACGGTGCCACCTATGCCCAGGTGCAGGGCGCGCTGCTGCGGCGCGAGCTGCCCAACCTGGCCCGGCTGAACCTGGTGCCCACCGCCACCGGCGGCATGCCCGGCACCATCACCGCGCAGCCGCCGCTGGACGCGCCCAGCTGGGCCACGGTGCTGACCGGCGCCTGGGCCAACCGCCACGGCATCGAAGACGATACCGGCAGCACCGCACTGCAGGCCCCCACCGTATTCCGCTACCTGCGCGCGGCCGGCAAACCCGGCCTGCAGCAAGGCGCATCCACCAGTTCGGGGGTGCTGCCGGGCCTGCTCAAGGCCGAGCAGGAAGCGGGCATGCTCGATACGCTGGTTGACTGCGCCGGGGTCGACAGCTGCGTCACGCAGAACGCCGTGCGGCAGGTGCAGTCCGGCTATGGCGTAGTGTTTGCGCAATACAGCGCGCCGGCACAGGCGGCAGAAGCCGGCGGCTTCGGCAACGGCGCCTATGCCACGGCCCTGGCCGGCATCGACAAGGCGCTGGGCGAGCTGCTCGGCGCCGTCGCCGCGCGCAGCCAGGGGCAGCCGGGTGAAGACTGGCTGGTGATGGTCACCACCAGCCACGGCCTGGATGCCACCGGCGCCACCACCACGGTGCCGACGGTGGAGAACCGCACCGCCTTCCTCGCCACCAACAAGGCGCTCAACGGCGCACTGGCCAAACCTGGCGCAGCAGCGCCGGACACCCCGGCGGACCTGTCGGCGCTGCCGACCGAAGCCGATCTCGTCCCGACCGTGCTGGCCCACGCCGGCGTGGCGCTTGACCCGGCCACCACGCGGCTGGACGGTTCGGCGCTGACCACCGCCAACGCAGGCGTGCGAGCCATCGGCGCCAGCATCAGCCAGTACAACGACGCCATCACGCTGAGCTGGCAGAACCCGACCGAAGCCTTCGGCGTCACCCGCGTGCTGCGCGACGGCGTGCAGATCGCCTCACTGGGACCTGAGGTGCGGCAGTTCACCGACAAGGCCTTCAACATGGCCACGGGCCTGTACCAGTTCAACTACACGCTGGTGCGCAATGACGTGCCGGTGTCGTACCTGGCGCAGATCCACTACGTCAAGCCGGTCATGCTGGCGCCGACGCTGCTCAATGGGCTGGCCACGTACTTCAGCCTCGACAGCAAGCCGTTCGCCGATGCGAAGAACGCCGCCACGCTCGGCCCGTGGGCGGCAAGCCTTGACGGCGGCACGCTGGCTGCCGACAACTTCAGCAGCCAGTCGCTGCAGCTGGACTCGCGTGTCGACAGCTACAAGCTGGCGTACAACGCTGCCGATATCACGCAGAGCCCGCAGTTCACCATCGGCTTCTGGTTCCGCACCGACTGCGCCCAGGGCAACGGCACCGGCGAGCCCATCCTGTCCAACAAGAACTACATCTCGGGCGGCAACCCCGGCATTGCCGTCGCGCTGTTCGGCAGCTGCGAGATCCGCTTCAACCTGGGCAGCGGCAGCGGCAAACGCGACGACATCAACGGCATGAAGGTGTCGGCCAACCAGTGGGCCTACCTGGCGCTGTCGGTCGATGCGACAGCCAGGCGCTTCAGCGCCTATGTCATCGATCCGGTGCTGGGCCTGCAGAAGACCGAGAACAAGGCGATCACCAACACCGACGTGACCAAGCTGGCCGGGCTCGGCACCGGCTGGGGCGTGAACGACGATGCCACGCACAACTACGTGGGCAACAACCCCGGCGCGCTCAAGGGCGTGATGGGCTTCAACGACCTGGCGATGTGGACGCGCGTGCTGTCGCTGGACGAGCTGAAGGCCATCACCGGCGCACGCCAGCCGCTGTCCACGCTGAATCCTTAAGTCCGGCCGGAGCCCGTTTCGTCACGGAACGGGTTCCTCACCGACCCTTCCCCCCCGCCCGATCCCCTGCAGGAGATTGACACCATGACTTTCCGACCTTCCACCCTGGCGCGGCCGCACTGGCTCGCCGCCGTGCTGATGTGCGCAGCGCTCGCCCCCCGCGGCGGCGACTCCGGCGACAGCCCCACCGGCTCGCCCAACGCGGCACCGATCACGCCGGGTGCCCCGGGTACCGGCGGCAACCCCGGCCAGGGGAATGGCAGCGACCAGCCTGGCGAGACGCCCGCCGTGAAGCCGCAGCTGCGCTGCGCACCCTGAAGCCGGGCCTGGCCCGTCTCCCCTCCAGAAACCACCCGGCACAGAATCCATGAACCCGCAAAGCAGACGCAACTTCCTCAAACTCGCCGGCGGCAGCGCCGCCGCCACCGCCGCGCTGGCGGCCTTCCCGCCGTCCATCCGCCGCGCGCTGGCAATCCCGGCCAACAACGCCACCGGTACCATACGCGACGTCGAGCACGTGGTCATCCTGATGCAGGAAAACCGCTCGTTCGACAATTACTTCGGCACGCTGCGCGGCGTGCGCGGCTTTGGCGACCGCTTCCCGATCCCGCTGGCGGGCGGCCTGAACGTCTGGCAGCAGACCTATACCAACGGCAGCACCACCCGCACCGTGCTGCCTTACCACCTCGACAGCAGCGCCGGCAATGCGCAGCGCGTCAGCGGCACGCCGCACTCTTACCCGGATGCGCAGAACGCCTGGGACCTGGGCCGCATGAACAAGTGGCCGACCTACAAGCAGACCCAGTCGATGGGCTACTACACCGAGGCCGAGCTGGACTTCCAGGTGGCGCTGGCCAATGCCTTCACCGTCTGCGACGCCTACCATTGCAGCTTCCACGGCGGCACCAACTCCAACCGCCTGTTCCACTGGACCGGCACCAACGACCCCGGCGGCGCCAACGGCGGGCCGGTGATCGACAACAGCGGCGACTCGTTCACGGGGTCGGCCCCGGCCTACACCTGGAAGACCTACCCGGAGCGCCTGGAAGCCGCCGGCGTGAGCTGGAAGGTCTACCAGAACATGCCGGACAACTTCACCGACAACCCGCTTGCGGGCTTCAAGCAATACCGCGACGCCAACGCCGCGCGCGGCAACCAGGCCAACGGCAGCCCCTACCCGGCATACACCAGCGCCGACGACGCCATCAGCCCGCTGCTCAAGGGCGTGGCCAACACCATGCCTGACGGCGGCTTCCTGCAATCGCTGCGCGACGACGTTGCCGCGGGCAAGCTGCCGCAGGTGTCGTGGATCGTGGCGCCGGCGACGTACTCGGAGCACCCCGGGCCTTCCAGCCCGGTACAGGGCGCGTGGTATACGCAAGAGGTGCTGAATGCCCTGACCGCCAACCCGGCGGTCTGGAGCAAGACCGTGCTGCTGATCAACTTCGACGAGAACGACGGCTACTTCGACCACGTGCCGCCGCCGTGCGCGCCCGCCTACGACGGCGACATGCTGGCCGGCGCCACCACGCTCGACCCGCAACAGGTCAGGCCGGAGTACCACGTCGACAAGCGCCCCTACGGCCCCGGCCCGCGCGTGCCGATGTACGTGGTCTCGCCATGGAGCCGCGGCGGCTGGGTCAACTCGCAGGTGTCCGACCACACCTCGGTGCTGCGCTTCCTGGAAGCCCGCTTTGGCGTGGCCGAGACCAATATCAGCAGCTTCCGCCGCGCGGTGGCGGGCGACCTGACCTCGGCCTTCAACTTCGTCAGCCCGAACACCAACCCGCTGCCCACGCTGCCCAACCGCGACAAGGCCAGCGCCGATGCCATCCGCACCGCGCAAGGCGTGCTGCCGCAAGTGCCGCTGCCTTCGGCCAGCAGCCAGCAGATGCCGCAGCAGGACACCGGCACGCGCCCGTCGCGCGCCCTGCCCTATGAGCTGCACGTAAGCGCCCGCGAAGACGCCCGCGACCAGCGCGCGGTGTGGCTGCTGTTCAGCAACACCGGCACCGCGGCGGCGGTGTTCCACGTCTACGACCGCCTGCACCTGGACCGCGTGCCGCGCCGCTACATGGTCGAGCCGGGCAAGGAACTGCATGGCAGCTGGGACGTCTTTGCCAGCGACGACGGCAAGTACGACCTGTGGGTGCTTGGCCCCAACGGCTTCCACCGCGCCTTCCGCGGCAACGTGGGGGCCGTGACTGCGGCGGGTGCCAGCGCGCCGGAGATCCGGGTCTGCTATGACATCGCCAATGCCGCGGTGTACGTGGACATGATCAACACCGGCAGCGCCCCCTGCACCTTCACCGTGCAGCCTAACGCCTACCGCACCGACGGTCCCTGGACCTACGAGGTGCCGGCCGGCATGCAGCTGCAGCAGCACTGGCCCGTGGCCCGCCAGGGCAACTGGTACGACTTCACCGTCACCACCGCGCAAGGCGGCTTCACGCGCCGCTTCGCCGGCCGCATCGAGACCGGCAAGGACAGCGTGTCCGATCCGGCGATGGGCCTCAACGGCTGACGCGCAAGTCGCCTGACGGGCAGCGCTGCGCCCGCCCCCGGCCGCTCCGGCCGCGGGCGGGCGTAGCCGTTTTGTCATATTGGCCCGCTACACTGCGCGGTCGTCCGGGACCTGTCCGGGCTGCCCCCCAACTTTCCTGCGGACAACCATGCTCGGCGACCTGCTGATGACCTTTTTCGAAGTGGCGCGCCAGGGCAGCATCACCATGGCGGCCAGGCAGCTGCGCATCAGCCAGCCCACCGTCACCGGCCGCATCCGCCAGCTGGAAGAGACCTACGGCGTTGAGCTGTTCCACCGCCGCGCCAGCCGCGTCGACCTGAGCGACGTGGGCGTGGCGCTGATGCCGGTGGTCGAGCAGCTGATGCAGCAGGAAGGCAATGCCGACTACCTGCTGCGCAACGCCGGCAACCTGCGCTTCGGCAACCTGCGCATCGGCGCCACCGGCCCCTACTACATCCTGCGCACGGTGGCGGCGTTCCGGCAGCGCTACCCGGCGATCGACGTGAGCCTGGACATCGGCAATTCGCAGCAGATGCTGGAGGCGCTGTTCGAGTACCGCATCGACGCCGCGGTATCGTCGCACCCGGTGGACGACGACCGGCTTGCCTGCATCCGGCTGGCGACGGACCCGATGGTGCTGGTGGCCCATCCGGACCATGCGCTGGCGCGGCTGGCGCAGGTCGAGCTGCCGCAACTGCGCGGCTGCCACCTGCTGGTGCGCGAGCACGGCTCGATGACGCGCAAGGCCACCGAGACGGCACTGGCCGCGGGCGGGCTGGGACTGCCGCCGCACACCGTGATCGGCAGCCGCGAGGCCATCTACGAGGCCATCCGCCAGGGCCTGGGCGCCAGCGTGGTGCCGCTGGGCGAGGTGCCGCGCGACCCGCTGCTGCGCGTGGTGCCGTTCGCACAAGGCGCGCCGGTGCTGCATGAATACCTATACTGCCTGCAGAGCCGGCGCGAGACCCGGCTGGTCGGCGCCTTCCTGGACTGCGTGGCGCTGGACGAGCCGACCGCCGCCACCCACGCCGCCTGACACCCGCATGCCTGCCGCGCAAGATAAAGCGCCAATGCCGGTATCGGAAAACTTGGGTCCTTCATCACCGCGCGGTCACCACGCCGCGCCAAGCTTGCCGGTTTCGCCAACTGAGCTATCCCGCATGCCCGCTGCCCCCCGCCTCGCCCTGTTTGACCTCGACCACACCCTGCTGCCGCTCGACAGCGAGTATGAATGGGCCCGCTACCTCGTTGCCGTGGGCGGCGCCGAGGCTGCCGAAATCGATGCGCACAACACGCGCTGGCTGGCGGCCTACCAGGCGGGGCGGCTGGACTTTGCCGCCCATGCGCGCTTTGCCCTGGGCCTGCTGGCGCGCCATCCGCGTGAACGACTGACGCAGTGGCGCGCGGACTTCATGCGCAAAGTGATCGTGCCCGCCATCCAGCCGGCGGCGCGCGACCTGCTGGCCCGCCACCTCTCCGCCGGCGACCTGTGCTGCATCGTCACCGCCACCTGCCGTTTTGTCACCGAGCCGATCGCGCGCCAGCTGGGCGTGCCGCACCTGCTGGCGGTGGAGGCGGAACACGATGCGCACGGCGAGTTCACCGGCGCGCTGGCCGGCGTGCCGGCCTTTGGGCCTGGCAAGGTGCTGCGCGTGCTGGCGTGGCTCGACACGCTGGGCATTGCGCACACGGCGCTGGCGCAGGCCACCTTCTATAGCGACTCCCGCAACGACCTGCCGCTGCTCGAAAGCGTTGGCCACCCGGTCGCCGTCAATCCGGATTCGACGCTGCGGGACGCGGCCAAGGCACGCGGATGGCCGGTCTTGCACCTGTTCGGCACGGCAGGCGTGCCGGCCGCCTGAGT
The DNA here is from genome assembly GCF_058787995.1 of Cupriavidus sp. FW305-27. Lineage (NCBI taxonomy): Bacteria > Pseudomonadati > Pseudomonadota > Betaproteobacteria > Burkholderiales > Burkholderiaceae > Cupriavidus > Cupriavidus sp. FW305-27. The sequence goes on along the minus strand of NZ_JBYTAG010000006.1, from coordinate 92,408 downwards.
CCATGCATCCGCACGCCGGCTTCCCCGAGTACGACCAGCTGCTGGCCTTGCTGGATACGGGCAGCCACGTGCTGGATACGCGGGTGGTCTGCGAAACCATGGTGCAGGGCCATCGCTTCGGCGTCCATGTCGCCACGCTCGGCAGCCGCGATCCGGGCGCGCCGGCGATCGGCATCTTCGGCGGCATCCACGGGCTGGAACGCATCGGCACGCAGCTGGTGCTGGACTACCTGCGCTCGGTGCTGAGCCGGCTGGCGTGGGACGAGCTGCTGCACCGCGAACTGCAGTCGGTGCGGCTGGTATTCATGCCGATCGTCAACCCCGGCGGCATGTGGGCCGGCACCCGCGCCAACCCCAACGGCGTCGACCTGATGCGCAATGGCCCGCAGGACGCCGATGCGCGTGTGCCCTTCCTGGCCGGCGGCCAGCGCATCGGCGCCTGGCTGCCCTGGTACCGCGGCCCGGCGGGCGCGCCGATGGAAACGGAAAGCCGCGCGCTGCTGCGCGTGGTGCAGGAAGAACTGCTGCCGCGCCCGCTCAGCTTTGCGGTGGACTGCCATTCAGGCTACGGCTGGCGCGACAGCATCTGGTTTCCGTACGCGGGCACGCGCCGGCCGATGGCGCACCTGCCCGAGATGTACCTGCTCAAGACGCTGTTCGAGCAGGCCCACCCGCACCACGGCTACACCTTCGAGCCGCAAAGCCACCAGTACCTGCTGCACGGCGACCTGTGGGACCATGCCTATGACCTGACGCCGCACGGCAACCTGTTCCTGCCGATGACGCTGGAACTGGGCTCGTGGCTGTGGATCAAGAAGAACCCGCGCCAGCTGTTCTCGCGCGAGGGCATCTTCAACCCGATCAAGGCGCACCGCACCGCGCGCGTGCTGCGCCGGCACGTGAGCCTGTTCGACTTCCTGGGCCGCGTGGCCTTTGCGCCGGATCGCTGGCGGCCGCGCGGCGCGCAGCGTGACGACCTGCTGCTGCAGGCACGCGCACACTGGCAGACGGAGCCGCCGCCATGAGCCGATGGGTATTCTTGCGGGGACTGACGCGGGAATCGCGCCACTGGGGAAGCCTGCCGGCGCGTTGGGAAGCGGCCGGGCTGGGCCGGCCGCTGCTGCCCGACCTGCCCGGCAACGGCGCGCTGTCGGCGCAGCCGGCGCCGTGGAGCGTGCCTGAGATGGTCACCGCGGTGCGGCGCCAGTTGTCGGCCACCGGCGCGCACGGCCCCTACCGCGTGCTGGCGATGTCGCTGGGTGCGATGGCCGCGACCGAGTGGGCCAGCGCCTATCCGGAGGAAGTCGGCGGCCTGGTGCTGGTCAATACCAGCATGCGGCCGTTCTGCACGCCCGCACAGCGCCTGCGGCCGCGCAACTGGGGCAAGCTGCTGCGCGTGGCGCAGCGCTGGCAGGACCGCGCGTACTGCGAGCGGACCATCCATGCCATCACCTGTGCCCGCACCGATACGCTGGCACGCGATCTCGAGACCTGGCAGGCCATTGCCGCCGACGCGCCGGTGAGCCGCCAAGCCGCGCTGGCACAGTTGCTGGCCGCTGCCCGCTATCGCGCTCCCGCCAGTGCGCCGCGCTGCCCGGCGCTGCTGCTTGCCTCGGCGGCAGACCGCCTGGTCAACCCGGTGTGCTCGGCGCGCATCGCGCAAGCCTGGGACGCGCAGTTGCTGACGCACCACTGGGCCGGGCATGACCTGCCCCACGATGACCCGCAGTGGCTGTGCAATGCCGTCGCCGGCTCGGTGATACTGACACTAAGCGGCGGCTAAGGCCTGCTCCGCCGGCATGGCGCTGGTCAGCAGCGCCGCCGCGGCATCGAGCCGGTCCGGCGTGCCAAACAGCCGCGCACTGATCAAGCCGTTCTGCAACGCCCCGAACACCACCTGCGCCAGCTGCTGCGGCGGAATCGGATAGGGCGACTTGCGCTGCGCCGCGGCGCGCTCGAACAAGCTGGCCAGCCATTGCTCATTGAGCCGGATAAAGTCCTGCATCGCGGCGCGCACCGCGTCCGGCAGCATCAGCACGTCGGCCGACAGCATGCCCACCAGGCAAGCCTGGTCGGTGCCGGCACCCGCGCGCAAAGGCGCAAGGTATTGCCGCGCCTGCTCCGCGGGCGGCAGGCTGGCGTCGATCGCATCCAGGCGCGCCCGCCTGCGGGTGCCGTATTCGCGCACCGCTGCCAGCACCAGGTCGTCCTTGGACGGGAAGTAATAGTGGATGCTCGAGGTCTTGACCCCGACCAGGTCGGCCAGGTCGCGGTAGCTGAAGCCATTGAACCCCCTGCGGCGGATCAGCACCAGCGCATGTTCGACCAGTTGCTCGCGTACGGATCGGGTGTTCATGGCATCAACTCCATCGTCTTGCTGCCGCGCCGTTCAGGCCGGCAGCGTTTGTGCGATCAGCGTGATGAGGGACCCGCTTGCGAAGCAAAGCCCTACCCATCCGCCAAGGATCAGCGCAGTGTCACGCCAACGCATGATCAACTCCTGAAGACGGGCCGCACCCAGGCGGCCCGGCGGTTTTCAATGGCCGGCATCACGCCGGCCGGCTCTCAGGCGATGGCGCCGTCGGTATAAGGGTCAGCCTTGCCCACGCGCGCACCGTCGGTGTACGGATCGAAGCTGCGCGACGGTTGGGCCGAAACACCGCTGCGGTCCAGGCCGGCTACCGTGCGGGCACCGTCGGTGTAGGGATCGGGCTTGCCAACGCGGGCACCATCGGTGTAGGGATCGGCCTTGCCAACGCGCGCGCCTTCGGTGAACGGATCAAACTTGCCGGTGCGGGCGCCTTCCGTGAAGGTGTCGAACTTGCCGGTGCGGAAGGTGTAGCCGTACTTGTCGCCGGTGAAGGTGCTGTCCTGCACGCTGGCCGCTTGCGCAACACCGCCCGCGAGCGCGGCGGCAAGGGTGGCGGCGGTAATCAGGGTCTTGGTGATCTTGGTCATGATGGGCTCCAGGGTGCGATGTTTCGGGATCGCGTCAATTCGGTATCAGTGGCTGTGGCAGATCGCTTTTTTCGATCCCGCATCTACTAGTAGATAGATACTCGGCCTCGAAAAAATGACCGCCTCCGGTCATGCAATGGGACCGCCACGTTTTCGCCTTGTCTTGCTTGTTGCCGGCGGTGCAGCGCTTCCATGAGTCAAATACTATCTACTACTAGGTAGAGAGTCAAGGAAAAACATTTCTATCGGCCCGATAGCCTATGCCTTTTCTGGCTCTATCTCGTTGTTTTAAAAGCGCTTATCACCGATTCCGAAGCGCCGGCGGCCGACCGGCTGTCTGCAAATAAAAAAGCCGCCATGCAGCTTGCGCCACATGACGGCTTCAGACGCGCCACTGATATTGCGCGAAAACCTTAGCCGGCGACGGCGGCCATCAGCGTATCCGCAGCGGCTTCCACCCGGTCGGAGGTCCCGAACAGGCGTGCCGCAATCAGCCCGCTCTGCAGCGAGCCAAACACCACCTGTGCCAGCCGCGCCGGCGGCACCGGGAACGGCGTGCTGCGCTGCGGCTGAGCCCGCTCCAGCAGGCCGGCCAGCCATTGTTCGTTCATCAGGAAGAAGCCCTGCAGCAGCTTGTGCACGGACTCCGGCAGGCACAGCGTCTCGGTCGACAACATGCCGCACAGGCAGATCTGGTCCGAGCCGCAGCTGGCGCGGAACGGCGCCAGGTAGATGGCCGCCTGCTCGGCGACCGGCAGACTGGTGTCGATGGAGCGGATGCGCTCGGCCAGGCGGGCGCTGTATTCCTTCACCGCCTCCAGTACCAGGTCCTCTTTGGACGGGAAGTAATAGTGGATGCTGGAGGTCTTGACCCCCACCAGTTCCGCCAGGTCGCGGTAGCTGAAGCCGTTGAAGCCGCGGCGGCGGATCAGGACGAGGGTGTGCTCGAGCAGTTGCTCGCGTACTGATTGCGTTTTCATGAAAACAGTTTATCTACGCGAAGATAGGCGCTCAAGCCGAAATGCCCCGGGGCTGGGGTAATTCCCTAGCCCGGGGCATCTAAGGCATGTGCTTTAACCAGGCAGGACCTGCGCGGCGAAGGTGATCATCGAGCCACTCGTCACGCAAAGCACCAGCCATCCGCCAAGCAGCAGGATACTGTCACGCAAACTCATGATGGACTCCATCGGACGGCAGTCAGCGTGACCGCCGCCGTAAAGTTGTTGGCCGCCGGCCTCAGCCGGCAGCAATCAAGCCAGGGCGCCGTCGGTGTAGGGGTCAGCCTTGCCGACGCGCGCGCCGTCCGTGTACGGGTCGAAGCTGCGGGCCGGCCCGGCCGACACGCCACTACGGTCCAGGCCAGCTACGGTGCGGTACCCGTCCGTGTAGGGATCGGTCTTGCCGACGCGGGCGCCGTCGGTGTACGGATCAAACTTGCCGACGCGGGCGCCTTCCGTGAACGGGTCGAACTTGCCGATGCGGGCACCTTCCGTGAAGGTGTCGAACTTGCCGGCGCGGTAGCTGTAGCCGTACTTGTCGCCAGCCGAGGTGTTGTCTTGCACGCTGGCGGCTTGCGCCACGCCACCTGCCAGTGCGGCGGCAAGGGTGGCGGCGGTGATCAGGGTCTTGGCGAACTTGGCATTCATGATGGGCTCCTGGGTGCGATGTTTCGGGATCGCGTCAATTCGGTATCAGTGGCTGTGGTAGGGTCACTCTTTCGATCCGCATCTACCAGTAGATAGATGACAGGTGCTAAAAAAAATGACCATGCCGGTCTTGCGATGGGATCGCCACTTTTCCGCCCGTTCTTGCTTGCTTCCGGCGGTGCAGCGGTGCCATGGACTCAATGCTATCTACTACTAGGTAGATAGTCAAGGCAAAAGTTTTCTATCGGGCCGATAGCCGCCTGCCGACGCTGCACGATATGGCTGCGAATCCACTTGAGGCATGCGTGCGAATGAACTTTTCTTCACCCGGACGCCGATGGCCTGCTAGCCTGAAGGGAACGCCATCCCGAAACTCGCCATGCCTGAAGGCCCCCGCCCCGCTCAGCCGGAATCCCGCCACCGCTGGCTCGCCACCGCCGCGGCACTCGCCGTGGCCGCGGGTGTTGCGCGGCATCTACTGTTTCGTGCGGTAGAACGCAAAGCCTTTGTCACGCCGACGGATGAAACAAAGGACGCGGCAGCACCCGACATTTCAGCCCTGACGGTGCGCCATGCCACGTTCGCCAGCGGCAATCGCATCCTGCACGCCGCCTTCATGCCGGCCGCGGACCCCGAAGCGCCAGCGCTGATGGTGTGCCACGGCGACAATGAGAGCCTGCCCGACTGGGCCCCGGTCCAGGCCATGCTGGCGGGCGCGGGCATCGCCTCCTACGTCTTCGACTACAGCGGCTACGGCCGCAGCAGCGGGCGGCCAAGCGTGCGCCGCCTGCGCGAGGATGCGCTGGCCGCCTACCGGCAATTCCTGGCAGCCACGCCGCAGGCAAAACGGCGCGTGGTGCTGGGGCATTCGCTGGGATCCGGCATCCTGCTGGAGGTGGCGCAGCGCTTCGATCCGCAGCCCGACGGCTATGTCATTGCGGCGGGCTTCAGTTCGGCGCGCCTGGCCGCAGTGCAGACCGGGCGCATACCCGCATGGGCCGCGTGGCTGCTGCCGGATCCGTGGAACAACGCTGCGCGTGCCAGCCGGCTGGAGCGGCCGCTGCTGGTGGTGCACAGCCGGGACGACGCGGTGATCGTCCCACCCCACGCGGAACGCGTGGCCCGTGCGGCCAGGCATCTGCATGCGCTGGTGATGCTGGACGCCATGCCGCATGACGCAGCCATCCTGCCAGAACATATCGAGGCATTCTGGCCGCCGATCCTGCGCTTTGTGCGCGCGCAGGACGGCGATGCCATGCAGGCACTGTTGGCAGGAAACGACGCGAAATATGAAGGCGATCCGCCTGGCAACGCGGATCAGGCAGGCACATCGACCAGTCGCACAGGCACATTGGCGACAGCAAGCGGCGAGCGCAGGCAGTAGGGTCGCGGGACGGCCGGACCATGGCCGAACAATCTACCGCAGACGTCCGCCACCGGCAATCATCCTTGTGGGCGAGGCGCCACGGCGAGATGCCCGAGAGACTTTTTGCCGAATTCTTGTCTATATTGGTCCCCATGGCACGAGCATCGCTATTTCGCCGTTGACAGCACTGGAGGTACTGCCATGCGTTGGCTTGCAAACCTGTTCAGTCCGCCGACCCCGGAGAAAATCGCCGAGAGGGAACTGCAAGACATGAGGCTGACGCTGTTCCAGGCCGAAAGGCGCTTGCTCGAAGCGCAAATGCAGGTGGCCTACTACCGCGACATGGTGGCGTTCCTGGAAGACGTCGCGGCCAAGGGCGTGGAAGACGTGGTCGACAAGCGCCGCGCCACGCCGCCTGCGATGCCGGAGCTGCCGGCACGCACGCCTGGCCTCACCACGGTCCCTATCGTTCCGTCCGCGGCCTGACGCAGCCGGGACAGGCCCCGACCTGTGCGATACTCGCGCTGCCTGGCGCCCGTGCGGCGCGCAGGCGCATATCCACAGGAACCAGCCCCATGAGCGAACTGCTGCCCGCGATCGAATTCGAAACCGCGCCCAATCCCGCCTGCGCCGTCATCTGGATGCATGGGCTGGGCGCCGACGGCAGCGATTTCGCCCCGGTCGTGCCTGAGCTGCGCCTGCCCGCAGCGCCCGGCGTGCGCTTTATCTTCCCGCACGCGCCGGCTATCCCCGTGACCTGCAACGGCGGTTATGTCATGCCGGCCTGGTATGACATTTATTCCCTCGATGAATCCGGGCGACGCGCCGATGAAGCCGGCATCCGTGCCTCTTGCGAAGCCATTCGCGCACTGATTGCGCGCGAGAACGCCCGTGGCATCCCCACGCACCGCATCGTGCTGGCAGGCTTCTCGCAGGGCGGCGCGATTGCCTACACCGCCGGGCTGAGCCATGCCGAGACGCTGGCCGGCATCGTCGCGCTGTCCACCTACATCCCTGCGCCGAAAGCGCTGGCGGCCGAGGTCAGCGCCGCCAACGCCACCACGCCCGTTTTTGCCGCCCATGGCACGCAGGACGACGTGGTGCCGCTGCAGCTGGGCGTCGCCGCCCGCGATTTCGTGCAGGCGCGGCAGCACCCGGTGACCTGGAGCACCTATCCGATGGGCCATTCGGTCTGCCTGGAAGAGATCGCCGCCATCGGCGCCTGGCTGGCAGCGCGCTTTGCGCAGGCAGCCACCGCGCAGTCCTGATCCGCTCCCCGACAAGATGATTGCCGGCCGCTGCGCCGCGCATCGCACCACGCCGCAAGCATGACCCTCGCCCCACTCCCCAGGATCGATTTCAATACCCGCAAGGCACTGCTGTTCGCACTCGCTGCCGAACGGCTGTCGGCCTACTATGAACACCGCCAGTGGATGACCGACGCCCAGGGTGCGACGCTGGCCGGCGAATGGCTGTCGCGCTCGAAGCTGCAGTTGCCGCTATCCGAGCGGCGCCTGTTGTCGGAACTGAGCGACCAGGTTGCACGCCAGCTGGCTGAGACCCTGTCACGCGAGGCCGGCCTGTACGCCGCGCACGAAATGATGGAAGCCCTCGATCCCAACTACCAGTCTGCGTTTGCCTACGACATGCTGGAAGAATGCGAGCGGCTGCTGCATGAAAACGGCGTGACGGAATAGCGGGCCGGACGGCGGCCGGCGTTTGCAAAGATTGACAATTGCATTGCGCGCGGGCGCGTAAACTTCGCGCACTGATGACGCCCCCCTCCCGCCTACCATGGAACGCAAGCACTGCCTGGCCTGGATCGCGCTGAGCATGATCGCAGCAGCCTTGCTGACACTGCTGTGCCTGATCCTGAATGACCACGCCGAGACCCAGGCCGCCAAAAGGGTCGAGCAAATGGCCGTCCGGGTGAAGCCCGCCGGCGCAGGCCTGATCCAGACCCACGCTGCGTCCCCGGCCGCTCAACAGCCGGAGCGGCTGTCGCAGGCCCTGGGCGCGCGGCGCTGAGCCGCATCGGGTGCGCCCCGGCCCGTAACTTCAGAACGACGACCAGTGGTTAAGAAGAACAACAGCACGGGCCGGAGCGCGGGCTTGAGTGTAGGCGCGGTGCCCACCGACGACTGCAAAGAATTGATAAGAGCGCGGTAGCCGCCGCCTACGCGGCTGCCTCTGCAGGGCCTGTGCCGCCACAAACGCCCCGCAGCAGCGCATCGTGCTGCCGCACCGCCTCGCGCAGGGTGGCCTAAGCCCCTGGCAATGCCGGCCACGCCACGCCGGCCAGCGCGGCGAGCGCCGAGTAGGACGTCGCCAGGTGGTACGGCGAGGTCGAAGGCATCTCGGCGCGTACCACGCTGCCCGAGCGCGCCAGGCATTCATGCCAGCCGTGATCGTGCAGGAAGCGGCTGCGGAACTGCTGCGTCCAGGCTTCCAGCGCCGCCAGCGACTCCGGCGCGCCATGCACGGCGAGCGCGCGCGCATATTCGGTCTGCGCCCAGATGCGCTGGGTATCGTCCAGCATGGAGCCATCGGCGTTCAGTGCCGCGCTGACGCCCTGCGTCGACGGCACCACGCCGTGCCGCTGCGCAAAGGCAAAGGCCTGGCGCAGCGTATCGGCCAGCGGCAGGTCGCCGAGCAGCGCCGGCCTGCCTGCCACCAGCGAGAACCACTCGAACTGGTGGCCCGGCTCGATGCGGTTGCCGGGGCTGCCTTGGGGCAGCTCGGCAATGCAGCCGCTGGCCGGATCGACAAAGCGCTCATGCACCGCCATCGCGATCTCGCGCAGGCGTTCGGCATACCATTCGTCCCCGGTCGCATCCAGCGCGGCCAGGTAGGCCTCGGTCAGGTGCATGATGGGGTTCTGCAGCACGCCGGCGCCCTTGGGCCGGAAATGCTCGGTAAGCGCGGCGTGGTACAGGCCCTGTTCGTCGCCGAAGAGGTCCTCGACGACATCGACGGTTTCATCGAGCACGTCGAGCGCATCGGGATTGCCGCGCCGCGCATGATAGTTGGCGCAGGCGAAGATCACGAAGGCATGCGTATAGAGGTCGCGCGTGGCATCGAGCGGCGTGCCGGCCGGGTCGACGCTATAGAGCCACGCGCCCTCGCCATTGCCGAAGTAGGCCTGCAGCGAGCCGAACAGCGTATCGGCATGCGCATGGTTGCCGGCCAGCGAGAACACATAGAGCTGGCGGGCGCATGCCATGGCGCGATAGCGGGCCGGCGCCAACGGCGCGGCACTGGCGCCGTCGAGTGCCTCGTAGGGCAGCAGCAGGTCGCCGTTCCAGCCGCTGGCGGTCCACAGCGGCAGCACGGTGGCATCGTAATGTGCCGTCAGGGCGGCGACCCCTTGGTTGAGCTCAGGCGAGATGGGCATGGTCTGGCGGAAAGTACAGGCGCGGCGAAGGCCGCAAAGGCCGTATCTTGCCATGCCGCGGCCGCAAGACAGTCATGGCATTTGCGGCGACCTCTTGCTAGCATCAATGGCGCCCACCCGCGAACGGGAGACAGCCATGTCGACTTTGCCCCTCACGCTGACTGACGATCACCGCACATTGGTGCTTCACGTCCTTGAAGATGCACCCGGCCAGTTCACCTGGCGCATCGTCATGGAAGAACGCTGTGGCGCCGCCGACGAGGATTGCACCGTCGCAGCGCCATCCACCTACGGTTCCCGCGCAGAGGCCGAGGCCGCCTGCTGGGCCGCCGGCAACGGCATACTGAACGGTCCGCGCGCCGCAGGCGAGCTGCACGCCACCTGAAGCCCCCACGGCATCGCGCAACACTTGCACTACGTGCCGCGTGTCCTAGTCTGGAAGCGTGGCAGTGGCAACGCGGGGTATGCATTTACCTGCGGTTTTCCGTTCCGGCCACGCCCGGGCAACGTATGCTGCCCGGGGCGCTTCCTGCCACCTGCCTGTCATATTCCTGGCCTTAACTGACCTGGTCGCCATGCCGCCCCTAGAAACGGGCACGGTGGGCAAGGCCGCAGGAGCATGCAATGGATAAGCCGGTCGTCACTCCCCAGCGCTTCGTTGAACTGATGAACGAGCGCCTCACCAAGCATCCCCTCTTCCGCGAGGGCATGCGCGTCTATGCCATCCCGCAGCACACCGACCATCCGCGCAGCCTGGTCTGCGTGGGGCCGCGCGGCACCGAATGCGTATGCGCCACCATTGAAAACATCGTGCGGGGTGAATGTGAGGTGTTCCCGGACATCGACCAGGACTGGCACCGCCCGCCCAAACCCGGCAACCCCGCCGAGATGCGGGCGCGTTGAGTTGCCCCGGCGCGCCTCACGTCTATGCCCAGTGGATGGCATGACCAGAACGTGACATACCGCGGCCACCGCATCCATGTCGCGGCGCTGCGCTATGGCGGCCAGCATGACGGGTGGTGGACGCTGCGCGCGGAGATCTGGCATCACGGCAGCAAGCTGGCGCTGCCCTGCCCGGCCGCGCAGACGCGCTTTGGCTGCGCCACCGACGCCACGCGCGCGGGCATTGCCTGGGGGCGCGAGGCCATCGACACGCACATCGCCGGCCTGCACGATGCCGAGGACGCGGCGCTGCAATAGCGGCGCTGCACCAGCGCCGCTTCAGCCCATCAAACGTCGATCGCCGAATCCGACTTCACCTTGCGGCGCAGCTCGAACTTCTGGATCTTGCCGGTCGAGGTCTTGGGCAGCGGCCCGAAGTAGACCGCCTTGGGCACCTTGAAGCCCGCCAGCAGCGTGCGGCAATGCGCGATCAGTTCTTCCGCGCTGACGCTGGCGCCGTCCTTCAGTTCGACAAACGCGCATGGGGTCTCGCCCCACCTGGCATCGGGCTGCGCCACCACTGCGGCGGCCAGCACCGCGGGATGCCGGTAGAGCGCGTCCTCCACCTCAACGCTGGAGATGTTCTCGCCGCCGGAAATAATGATGTCCTTGCTGCGGTCCTTGATCTTGATATAGCCATCGGGCATGCACACACCCAGGTCGCCGGTATGGAACCAGCCGCCGGCAAAGGCCTCGCGCGTGGCCTTCTCGTTCTTGAGGTAGCCCTTCATGCAGATATTGCCGCGGAACATGATCTCGCCGATGGTCTCGCCATCGGCCGGCACCGGCTGCATGGAATCGGGATCGAGCACCGCCACCTGCGACTGCAGGTGATAGCGCACGCCCTGACGCGCCTTCCTGACCGCGCGGTCTTGCTCGGACAGCGTGCTCCAGTCATCCTGCTCGGCGCAGACCGCGGCCGGGCCGTAGACCTCGGTCAGGCCATAGACATGGGTCAGCTCGAACCCCATCGCCTCCATCTGCGCCAGCACCGCGGCCGGCGGCGGCGCGCCGGCCACCATGCCGCGCACCGGGCCGCGCACGCCCTCGCGCCACGCGGCGGGCGCATTGACCAGCGCGGTATGCACGATCGGCGCGGCGCAGTAGTGGGTCACGCCCTCTTCGCGCATCAGGTCGAATACCAGCCTGGGCTCGAACTTGCGCAGGCACACGTTGACGCCCGCGCGCGCGGCAACGGTCCACGGGAAGCACCAGCCATTGCAGTGGAACATCGGCAGCGTCCACAGGTAGACCGGGTGCTTGGGCAAATCCCACTCGAGGATGTTGGACACGGCATTGATGGCCGCGCCGCGGTGGTGGTAGACCACGCCCTTGGGGTCGCCGGTGGTGCCCGAGGTGTAGTTCAGCGCGATGGCTTCCCACTCGTCGGCCGGCATGTGCCACGCGTAGTCCGAGTCGCCCGAGGCGAGGAAGGCTTCGTAATCGGTGTCGCCGAACGGCGCCTCCTGCGGGCCCAGCACGTCATGCACGGCGATGACCTTCAGGCCGGGGATCTCCAGCGCCATCTGGCGCGCCAGGTCGGCAAACTCGGTATCGGCCAGCAGCACGCGCGCCTCGCCATGGCGCAGCATGAAGACCAGGTTGGCGGCGTCGAGGCGGATATTGAGCGCATTGAGCACGGCGCCCGCCATCGGCACGCCGAAATGCGCCTCCACCATGGCCGGCGTATTGGGCAGCAGCGCGGCCACGGTATCGCCCTTGCCGATGCCGGCACGCGCCAGCGCGCTGGCTAGGCGCCGTGCGCGCGCATAGGTGTCGCGCCAGTTCTGGCGCAGCGGGCCGTGCACGATGGCCAGGCGCTGGCCGTACACCTCGGCGGCGCGGACCAGGAAGTCGATGGGCGTAAGCGGCACGAAGTTGGCCGCGTTGCGGGCCAGGCCGCTGTCGAAATCGGTGGGCATTGCTTGTGTCTCCGCGTATCTGGCGGCGTTGGCGGCAGGGCCGCGCAACAGGCCGCGTGATGCTGTCAATGCGCTGCATGGGTGCAGCGATGTCCGGGGCGAGGTGACCATTGTCCGCGCCATCCGGCGCTGTCACTTTTTCTGGCACAAGGCTATCATCGCACACGCTGGCGCACTGTCGCCGAGACGACAAACCTGCCGCAAACCCGCGCCAGGCAAGGCTTACACGATTCTTACAGGGACCCGGCCCGAGCCGCGCGTCCATGCCATGAGCGAACCTGCAGACCCGATTTCCGCCCCTGCCGCAGTCCTTGCCGGCCATGCCTGGTTCGGTGCCCTGGCGCCGGAACACCAGGCGCTGGCCGCGCGCGAAACGCTGCTCCAGTCCTTTGCCGCGGGCGCCTTCATCGCCCGGCGCGGCGAGCCGTCGCGCCACTGGATCGGGGTGGACAGCGGCCTGATCAAGCTGGCGGTGTACACCCCCGACGGGAGCGGCTGCACCTTCTCCGGCGTGCCCGCCGGCGGCTGGTGCGGCGAAGGCAGCGTGATCAAGCGCGAAGACCGCCGCTATGACGTGATCGCGATCCGTGACTCGCAGGTGCTGCTGGTGCCAGAGCCGGTGTTCAATACGCTGCTGGCGCAGAGCCTGCCGTTCGCCAGCTTTGTCGTGCGCCAGCTCAATGAGCGCATGGGCCAGTTCATCGCCACCGTGCAGAACGACCGCCTGCTGGGCGCCGATGCGCGCGTGGCGCAGGCCATCGCGCAGCTGTTCCACCCGGACCTGTATCCGCGCACCAGCCCCGTGCTGGAGCTGTCGCAGGAAGAGATCGGCCTGCTGACCGGGCTGTCGCGCCAGCGGGTCAACCAGGCGCTGCGCCGGCTGGCCGATGCCGGCATGGTCCACCTGTCCTACCAGAGCATCCGCGTGACCGACCTGCCCCGGCTGCGCCACTTCGGGCTGTCCGAGCTGTAACGCCGCCGTCACCGGGCGCCGTGAACGATCAAACGGACGATGTCCGCGGCCTTGCGCCGCCCGTTGAATCCTGCGACAGTTACCGGCCGCACCCCCGCTCAGCTTCCGGGTTGTCTTCCGCATGCCGCTTGTCAGCCGTCACCACGTCCGCTTTGCCCGCCTGCGCTTCCCCTTTGCCGTGCAGGTACAAGCCCTGCACGGCACGGCCAGCCTGCGCGACGCCAATGCGCGGCGCGAGGTGCGGCCCGGCGACCCGTTCGTGGTCCACGCCTTTGCCCACTTCGACTGCGACCTGCCCGGCACGTGGCAGCACCCTTGCGCCATCGTCCTGACTGCCGTCCCGGACAGTGAATGCCCGCGCCTGGCCGGCAAGCCCGGCGACAGGCCCTGGTCGCGCCGCTTTGCCGGCCTGGTCTTTTCCCGCCCCGATACCGACTGGAATGTCGAGCGCCTGGCCGCGCAATGGCAGGTGCCGGCCCGCCAGGTGCGCGCCCGGCTCTTCGCCGAAGGCGAGGCGCTGCACCCGCTGCTGCGCGAGCAACGCGCCGCCCATGCCCTGCACGCGCTGGCCGCCGCCGGCCCGGTGTCTTCGCTGGACGTGCTGGCGGCGCATGCCGGCCTGCGTTCCGGCAGCGCGCTGGCGCGCAGCTGGCAGAACTGGTTCGGCATCGATGCGGCGCGCCTGGTGGAAGATTGCCGGGCAGGCAGCCGCACCACAGCGCCCACTGCCACCTGGCCCGGCCTTGTGCCGACGGCCGCCTGACGCAGCGGCCTGGGCGTCACATGGCGCGGAGTTTGTCAACCACCGCGCGCAGCAACCAGCAATGCATCGGCAATGATTTCGCTGATCCCGGGCAATACCGCCCTGACCCTCGGCATCGGCGTGAACGGATTGTTCTACGATATCTCGGTCGGCCGCCCGTAACCTCGCCCCCAACCGTGAATCCGGGCACCCCGCGCCCGGACACGAACCAAGCCGGTGCCGCCCTGCGGCACCGGCTTTTCTTTTTTCCGCCAGACCAATGAATGCAACCACGGCAGCCAGGCACGTGACAGCCATCCTGCAGCGTTGCCGCAGCAGCCTCTGCCCACACACTCCCGACAGTTTGTCAATCGCCTGAACTCGGGTTGGCCCCATCCCCCCTATCACGCAGACTCGCCTCGCGGGGCGGGTCAGCCACCCTGCGGGCGGGGCCTGCATGAGCCGGATATCGACCACCGCAGGACTCCGCCAGAACAAAAACCATACAGGGCGAAACGGGATGAAAACAAAACAACTGTTCTTGACGGGTCTGGCGACGGCGGTCCTGTCTGCATGCGGAGGCGGCGATGGCGGTTCGACCGCGCCGACCACCACCACGGCGGCACCTGCCGCCACCAGGATCAGTGGCACCGCCGCAGTTGGCGCCGCACTGGGCAATGCCGCCGTGCAGGCCAAGTGCGCATCGGGCAGCGGCACCGCCACCACCGCGGCGGACGGCAGCTTCACCATCAGCATCGAAGGCGCGACGCGTCCCTGCGTGCTCAGCGTCACGGCGCCTGACGGCACCACGCTGCATTCCGTGGTCGAAGCCGGCACCGGCACCACCGCGACGGCCAACATCACGCCGCTGACCGAGCTGGTCACCGCTTCACTGGCACAGGGCAACACCGATGCCTTCTTCGAGCAGTTCGATGCGAACGCGCAAGCCAGGCTCACCTCCGACAACGTAACCAGTGCCATCGGCGCCGTGCGCCTGGTGCTGACGGGCGTGGTCGACCTTTCCAGCATCGACCCGGTCAAGGATCCGCTGGTGGCCGCCAACGGCGCCAACGCGGGCAATGCGCAGGACCAGCTGCTGGACCAGTTGGGCGATCGCCTGGAGGCATCCAAGACCACGCTGGCTGAGCTTTCTTCAGCAGTCGCTGCCAATGCCGGCGCAGCGGCAGTCCAGACCGCACTGCAACCGGCAGCGGCCACCTGCGCCGGGTTGAAGACCGGCAAGTACCACGTCGTGGAACTGGGCACGCCGATTGGAGAAGCCGGCGAAATGGACGCCGCCACGTTGCAGTTCAAGCTGGGCACCGACGTGACCACCTTCACCGCCGACGCATCGGAAGCCTGCCGCTTCACCGCAGGCACCGACACCGTGCTGGTCTCCAAGTCGGGCCTGAGCGTGGTGCTGCCTCCGGCTGGCACGGTCAACCGCCTGCCCGCCCTGCTGATTCCTGCCCAGGCACTGGCCCTGGCCGACCTGGCTGGCGACTGGAATGGTCTTGGCTATGAGCGCGATGGCCCGTCGCCGTACGCGGCGTCGCGCGTGAACTTCAGCCTGGATGCCGCGGGCAAGGTGACCGCCGGCGCAGATTGCTCGGGCCTGGATTCGTGCTCGGCATGGCTGCCGGATGAATTTCCCACCATCACGCTCAACCCCGATGGCGGGCTGAACCTCACCGAACAGGACGGTGGTGTTGAGCGGGCCTACGCGTTCAAGGGCACCGACGGGCAACTGGTCATCGTCTTCACCCACGGTGACGGATTCACGATGGCCACCAGGCGGATCGCCCGTGCGCTGCCTGCCGTGGGCGCGACCAGTTCGTTCTGGGACACGAGCATTCTTCCGGTGGACAGCAACTCCGCCACGGCCGATGGCATCAGCACGACGACGGCCTCCACGGTCAAGGTCACCGCGGTGGATGCCCAGGCAAACACGTACACGCGCGAGCGCGACGACGGACGGGTGGACACCTGGAAGGTGAACACCCCGCTCGACGGGCTGCGCTACCGTGCCCCGACGCCCAACAACAGCGGCGGTAGTGAGGCCATCAGCATGTCGATTGGCAACACGGGCCTGAATGTGGCGATCGGCGTGAATACGGCTCGCCGGTTCTTCAGCATCTCGGTCAACCGTCTGTAACTCCGCTGCAAGTCGCCGGACTGCTGCGTCCGGACAGCGATTCAAGCCGGTGTCGCCTTGCGGCGCCGGCATTTTTTTCGTTGGGCTGCACAACCGGTGCTACCGCAGGACTTGCCGGCAGCGATCGATACGCTGCCGCGCGACTCGATCACGCAGGGCGAAGGCAACCCCGACCGTCAGGCGGCGGCCGCGGTAGAATCAGCAGAACCCCCGCTCAGCCGGGGGCCGGCGGCATCAGCCGCCCGAGTGCAGCGGGGACAGCGAATAGGCGAGCACCAGCCCCGCAACGATCGCCGGGGAACCCAGCCGGATCGCCGTGCTGCGGGACAGCACGCCCAGATACACATACAAACACACCAGCACCATCGCAGTCACATACAGCAGGCTGTCATAGACTTGCATGGATGTCTCCCTTGCCATTGTTCTTATTGCTTTACTTCGGTGGGCTGCCGACGGGGCGTGATGCGGGGGTCTTCCGGGAATGCGTGGGGGCGCTCCGTCGCCAGCATGCTATGGCTGTCTGTTGAAATGATAGTCACCACTTCGACGGAGCGTGGCAATCATGGAAATCCCTTTGCGGCACTGCACCAGTCATGATGCAGCGCCGCAAGGCAAGGTCTTGATAGAAGGAACGGGGCGTGCGCAAGGCGCGCATCGCGCCGGTCCTTAATCCGCGGGCAACATCTCAGGATTCCAGGCGATTTCCCACAGATGCCCGTCGGGATCCTGGAAATAGCCGGCGTACCCGCCCCAGAACGTATCCTGCGCCGGCTTGACCACGCTGGCGCCCGCGGCCAGCGCCTGGGCCATCACCGCATCCACTTCCGCCTTGTCGCCGACGTTATGCGCCAGCGAGAAATCCGTCTGCGCGCGCGGTGTCAGCTGCAGTCCGGTGTCATGCGCAAGACTGGTGCGCGGCCAGACCGCGAGCTTCAATCCGGCCTGCAGGTCGAAGAAGGCCACGGCGCCGTGCTCGAACTGCTCGCCGACAATGCCTGCGGTGGGCAGTCCCAGGCCGTCGCGATAGAAGCGCACCGCACGCTGCAGGTCATCGACACCCAGCGTGATCAGCGTAATCCGGGGTCTCATGGCGGGTTCCTCCTGTATCGACCGGCAGCCTAGCGCTGCCCGAAAGCCGCATCGGCAAACAGGTCTTTCAGTTCGCGCGGCTGCGACCGCCAGTATTGCTTCGGCGCCTGCACGCTTGCGCCCAGCCGCGCGGCCGCATGCCAGGGCCAGCGCGGGTCATACAGCATGGCACGGGCCAGCGACACCGCGTCGGCTTCGTGGTTGGCGATGATGGCTTCGGCCTGCTCCGGCTCAGTGATCAGGCCCACCGCAATCGTCGGCAGGCCAACCTCGGCCTTTACGCGCTGCGCGTACGGCACCTGGTAGCCGGGCCCGAGCTTGATCGCCTGCTGCGGCGACACGCCGCCGGTGGTCACATGGATCGCCGCACAGCCGCGCGCCTTGAGAGCCTTCGACAACGCCACCGTGCCTTCGATATCCCATCCGCCCGGCACCCAGTCGGTTGCGGAAATACGCATCCACACCGGACGCTCAGCCGGGAACACCTCACGCACCGCGTCGAACACCTCGATCGGGAACCGCATGCGGTTCTCCAGGCTGCCGCCGTATTCGTCGTCACGATGGTTGGCCAGCGGCGACAGGAACTGGTGCAGCAGGTAGCCGTGCGCGGCATGGATCTCGATCCCGTTCAACCCAAGCCGCGCCGCACGCCTTGCCGCCGCGACAAAGTCGTCGCGCACCTTGTCCATGCCGGCACGGTCCAGCGCGGCAGGCGCGACTTCTTCCGCGCCATGCGGTACCGCGGAAGGCGCCACCGCATGCCAGCCACCAGGCGCATCCGGCGCGATCTGCTGCCCGCCATCCCATGGCGCCTGGCTCGACGCCTTGCGGCCGGCATGCCCCAACTGGATCGCAATGGCGATCGGCGAATGCGCGCGCATCGCCTTGACCACGCGGCCAAGCGCCGCCTCGTTTTCGTCCGAATACAGGCCCAGGTCCTGCGGCGTGATGCGCCCTTCGGGCGAGACTGCCGTGGCTTCCACGATCAGCATGCCGGCGCCGGACAGCGCCAGCGAACCGAGGTGGATCATGTGCCAGTCGCCGGCGTTGCCGTCCCGCGCGGAGTACTGGCACATCGGGGCGATGATGATGCGGTTGGCGAGGGTGAGATCGCCGATGGCGAGCGGTTCGAACAGAAAGCTCATGCGTGCTGCTCCATGCAGGGATCGGACAGGAAATATCGATTCTAGGCCGGCGCCGGAATTGCTGCCGGCCCGGCCGCGCCGCTACGACGCCGCCAACGGATCGCGCGCTGCCAGGCGCAGCCAGCTCGCGATCGCGGCCAGCCCGGCGAAGCCCGCGCCCAGCGCCAGGGCCAACCCCGGCCCGTGGTCCCCGGCAATGCCAAAACACAGCGCCACCAGTGCTGCACCCGTGGCCTGCCCCAGCAACCGCGCCGTGGCCACCACGCCGCTGGCGCCACCGCTGCGCTCGCGCGGGGCGCTCGTCATCAACGCCTTGAGGTTGGGCGACTGGAAGAAGCCGAAACCCGCACCGCAGATGCACATGCGGATGCCGATATCAAGCGCGCTGGGGTCGGCCGGCAGCATGGCCAGCGACAGCATGCCAACGCTAAGCACCGCCAGCCCCACGCCGCCGAGCACGGCCGGCGGGTAGCGGTCAGACAGGCGCCCGGCAAGCGGCCCGATCAGCGCCACCACGACGGACCACGGGGTCAGCAGGAAACCGGTCTCGACCTGCCCGCGCCCGAGCACGTGCTGGAAGTAGAACGGCAGCGAGACGAAGGCCAGGCCTTGCGCGGCGAAGGAGCACACCGCGGTCAGCGTCGACAGCGCGAACATGGGCCGCCGGAACAGGTCCACCGGCAGCATCGGCGCCGGATGGCCGCGCTCGCGCCACAGCAGCAGGCCGAACGTCACCATGAAGATGCCCGCCGCGGCCAGCGACAGATGCAGCGGCGCGCGCTGCGCACCTTCGCCCAGCGCAAGGACCAGCGCGGCAAAGGCAACCACGCTGAGCCCCGCCGCGACGCGGTCGAACCCATGCGCACTGCGCGGCGTCTGCGGCAAGGAGCCGCGCCCGATCGCCAGCGCGAGCAGGCCGATCGGCAGGTTGACGGCGAACAGCCACGGCCACGTGCCGAATGACAGGATCACCGAGGCCACGGTGGGGCCCACCGCGAACGACACGCCCACCACCAGCGCATTGAGCCCCAGCCCGCGCCCGAGCCGGTGCGTGGGGAAGATCGCGCTGATCAGCGCCGTGTTGACGCTCATGATTGCCGCCGCGCCGATGCCTTGCAGCACACGCGCCGCCGCCAGCGTCGGCAGCGACCACGCCAGCGCGCACACCACGGAGGCGGCGGTGAACAGCACCACGCCGCCAAGGTAGATGCGCCGGTGGCCCACCACGCCGCCCAGCGCCGCGAACGGCAGCAGCGTCGACACCATGGCCAGCTGGTAGGCATTGATCACCCACACCGACGCGGCCGGCGTGGCGCGCAGGTCCGCCGCGATCGACGGCAGCGCCGTGTTGGCGATCGCGGTATCCAGGGTGGCAAGGGCGACGGCGATGAGGATGGCGGCCATGCCGCGGCGCTCGCGCGAAGTCATCGCGGCGTCCGCGGTGGAAGCGGATTGGAGGGGTGCTGTGCTGGACACTGTCTTTACCGGTTGCCGCCATGCCGGGACTAGTGGTGCGAGGGCTGCACGCAAGGCATGGTGAACGTCAGGTCAAGACGATACGGGAAAACCCTTCAACGTGCTGAAGGCGCGTTCCTATGTATGCACATTTCGCCTCCGCCCGGCCAATGACACTGAGCATCGGCCGCCCGCCACGGCACGGGGTTACTGCGCCGACAGCCCGCCATCCACGCCGATGCTCTGCCCGTGGATAAAGCGCCCGGCCGGTGCCGCCAGCAGGACGGCAAGACCCGCGACATCGCTGGCCTCGCCGATGCGCCGCATCGGCACGCCCGCAGCCAGCCGCGCCTCGCGCTCCGGATCGCCCCACAGCGCGTCGCGCGAGAACTCGGTGCGCACCGGGCCGGGATTGATTGCGTTGACGTTGATGCCGGACGGCCCCAGCTCCAGCGCCAGGCTGCGTACCGCCTGGTCGATGGCGGCCTTGGTCACGCTGTACATCCCCAGGAAGGCAGAGCCACGCTTGGCGGCAATGCTCGACATGAAGATGATGGATCCGTCATGGCGACCGATCATCTGCGGCGCCAGGGCGTTCACCAGCACCAGGTTGCCGCGCACATTGCCCGCCATGGCCGCATCGAACACCTCGGGTCCCTGGCTCAGCATCGATCCGGGCTGGCCGCTCGCGGCGGCATTGAGCACCAGTGCATCGACGCGCCCATACGCGGCCAGCGCCTGCTCCGCGAAGGCGCGCACGCTGTCGACATCGGCGATATCGCAGGCGATGCCGGTGGCGCGGATGCCCTCGGCCTCCAGCTGACTGGCGGCGTCGCGCGCCGCGCCTGCATCGCGCCCGGACACCACCACGGCGGCGCCGGCCGCGCCAAGCGCGCGCGCCATTTCCAGGCCCATGCCACGGGTGGAGCCGGTGATGACGGCAACGCGGCCGCCAAGGTCGAAGAGGTTCTGCATGACTGATCACTCCTGTGAAGATTGGGAGCCGGCACCTGGACACACATCGGCACAAATGCGGCGAAAGGGAGACTGCACATAGATGATGACAATCATCTATTGAATAAAGTATGGGCATCATCTAAACTCCGGTCAAGGCATAAATCCCGAAGAGGTCTTCAGATGGCACGCGCATCACGCGAACAAACCGACAAGAACCGCGAGGCGATCGAACAGGCGTCGTCGCGCCTGTTCCGCGAACGCGGACTGAATGGCGTCAGCGTTGCCGAGTTGATGGCCGACGCGGGCCTGACCCATGGCGGCTTCTATGGCCACTTCGCCTCCAAGGACGCGCTGGCCGCGCAGGCCTGCAAGCGCGCGTTTGAAGAATCGACCGCCCGCTGGGAACGCCGCCTGGCCCGCGCCGATGGCGACCGCAAGGCCATGCTGGCCAACCTGGTTGAGCCCTACCTGACCGCCGCGCATTGCGCCAACCCGGGCGTGGGTTGTGCCGCCGCGGCGCTGGCCGTGGACGTGGCCCGCGAGCCGGCCGGCAAGCCCGTGCGCCAGGCCTACGTGGAAGGCTTGCGCGCGTTGGTGGACGACATGGCGCAGACCGTTGAATCCGATGACCCCCAGCTGCGCCACGATGAAGCGCTGGTGCGCATGGCCCTGCTGGTCGGCGCCCTTACGCTGGCGCGTGCCGCCGACGGCGATCCGCTCTCCGACGAGATGCTGAATGCGGTGCGGAGCCGCCTGCTGGGCAGCACCGCCTAAACCCCGTTTTCCCCAAGGCTGAGACACCCCGCCGCCGTCAGACACGGCGGGGATGGCTTCGCTTTGCCCTTTGCCAACGCCTTCCCGGACCCTGACAACGAGACCCCCATGTTCGCGCAAGCCCTTTCCAGCCGGCTCGACCGGCGCGGCATCCACTACGCGTGGCTGGTCGCCGCCCTGACCTTCCTGGTGATGCTCACCACTTCGGCCGCGCTTGGCCTGCCTGGCGCCTTCCTTAAGCCGCTGACCAAGGAGATGGGTTGGAACACCGACCAGATCTCATCGATCCTGGCCTTTCGCTTTGCGCTGTTCGGGCTGATGGCACCGTTCTCGGCGCTGCTGATGGATCGCTTCGGGGTGCGCAACGTGGTCTGCGCCGCGCTGGCGCTGATTGCCGGTGGCATGGCGCTGGCCACCGTGACGACCGAGTTGTGGCAGCTCTTTGTCGCCTGGGGCCTGATGCTGGGCGTTGGCTCCGGGCTGACCGCGCTGGTGCTGGCGGCCCTGGTTGCCAACCGCTGGTTCAGCGCGCGGCGCGGGCTGGTGATCGGCATCCTGACGGCCAGCGCGGCGACGGGGCAACTGGCCTTCCTGCCGGTGGCCGCCTGGCTGATCGAGCATATGGGCTGGCGCGTGGCCGTGCTGCCGGTGCTGGCTGCCTGCGCGGCGCTGGCGCTGCTGGTATTCGCACTGATGCGCAACCGACCCGCCGATGTCGGCCTGGCGGCGTTTGGCGATATCCCGGCCCATCCAGCCACGCCGCCCGCCGCACAAACCGTCACGCCGTTCACGCTGCGCGGGCCTTTCCTGGTGCTGCGCGATGCCGCCCGTACCCAGACCTTCTGGGTACTGGCCGGCACCTTCTTCATCTGCGGCCTGAGCACTAACGGGCTGATCCAGACCCACTTCATCGCGCTGTGCGGCGACTTCGGCATGGGCCCGGTGCCGGCCGCCTCGGCGCTGGCGATGATGGGTGCGTTCGATTTCATCGGCACCATCCTGTCGGGCTGGCTGTCGGACCGCTACGACAGCCGCAAGCTGCTGTTCTGGTACTACGCGCTGCGCGGCCTGTCGCTGTTCTGGCTGCCGCATTCGACCTTCACGCTGTACGGCCTGTCGATCTTTGCGATGTTCTACGGCCTGGACTGGATCGCCACCGTGCCGCCCACTATCAAGCTGGCGGCCACCGCCTTCGGGCGCGAACGCGCGCCGATGGTGTTCGGCTGGATCTTCGCGGCCCACCAGATCGGCGCGGCCGTAGCAGCGTTCGGTGCGGGGTTGAGCCGTACGCTGCTGCTGACCTATACGCCGGCGCTGTACGCGGCCGGTGCGGCCTGCATGGTTGCAGCATTGCTGGCGCTGATGGTCAGCCGGACACGCGCTGCGGCGGCAACCGAGGCAGCGCGGGCATAACCTGCGCTGCCTCGGTGCCAGCCTCAGCCTGGATGAAGCGCGGGCGCCGCTGATCCAGACGGCGCAGGCCCTGTCGGTGAACCAGCTAGCGGGAGAGAAGGCGTGAAGGGAAAGCCGCCGGTTCAACCGCCCTTTATAGCCCGCCTTGGCGTCCGAGCTTCCTACTGTGTGACGACCACTTCCACCCGCCGGTTCGCCGCGCGGGCGGCGGGGGTCTTGTTGTCCGTCAACGGCTCGGTGTCGCCTTTGCCGATGGCTTCGAGGCGTCTCTTGGCGACGCCCTGGCTGGCGAGGTATTCGCTGACCATGGCGGCACGCTCCTCGGACAGGACCTGGTTGGACGGGTAGCGGGCGCTCTTGATGGGCTGGTTGTCGCTGTGGCCGATCACCTGCACCTTGCCCTGCAACTTATTGATTTCGCCCGCCACTTTGTTCAGCGTCGGCGTCAGCTTCGCATTGACCTCGGCCCGGCCCGCGCCGAACATGTCGTCGCCGCGAAACACTACGGTGCTGCGGTGGTTGTCGTCCCTGACAGCTACCACGCCGCGCGCGATCTCGTCCTTGAGCAGCTCGGCCAGGCGCAACGCCTTCGGTGCGGGGGGTGGAGTCAGGTTGCCAATGGCCCCGATCTGTTGCACTACGTCACGCTCCTGGAGCATCAGCTGGTACTTGTAGTATCCGGCCAGGCCAGCGACGGCCAGAAGGCCCGCGGTGCAGGTCATCCAGACCGGGATGCCGCTCAGGTGATGGAAGCGGCCAGGCGGGGCGGGCTGCGAGTGGGAAGACAGTTCCTTGGGCACTGGCCCGTTGTGCTTGCTGATCGCATCGAGCAGGCGTCCCCGGATCGCGTGCAGTTGCTGGTCACCGTCCGCCATGCCGCGATACCGCCCCTGAAACCCCAGCGAGAGGATGTGGTAGTAGACCTCGATGGTGCCGATGTTCTCGGCCACCGATTCCACCAACCGGCCCAGGATGAGGAACACCTTGGTGCCGCCCTCGCGGTCCTGGTGAAAGGTCGAGGCCAGGGCGCTGCCAGGCCATGCGCCCAGCGAAGCCGCACTGCCGCCGCCCCACTCGGTATGGCTCACGGCCTCATCCAGCGCGGTGCAGAGTGCGTAGTGCGCGGCGGTGGTGTGTTTGCGGTCGATGTTCAGTCGGTCGCACACCGCCTGGAAGGTGCGCAATTCCTGCTCCAGCAGGGTGCGCAGACGTTCCACCTCACCGCGCTTATCCAGCTTGGGCGGGATGTCTGCCAGTGCGCGCAGCAGCGGCCTGGCGGCTTTCAGCAGGGGATTGCGCGCACCGTTGATCTCGGCAATGCGGACCTCGATGGTCTTGGCTGAAGGGAGAAGCTTCGTGGCGGGTTCCTGAGTCTCCTGACCGGTTACGGCCTGCCTGGCAGAGGAGCCTGGTTTCGGCGGCCGTGTCCGTTGCGGCGCCGGATCATCTTTGTCTAGCCATGCTGTCATGTTGGCGTTCCTTCAAGGATTGACGGATGCGGCAAGAGCGGTGCATTTGCCATCATGCGTCCGTCACAGTCTTGGCATCGGGAATCCCGAGGGGATGACTTTTTCCATGGCCTTCCTGCCTTGATCGATGACTGCATCCCGGGCGGCATCCGCTGCGCGCCCTGCTGCGTCGCCCAATGCCCGCATCGCCCTGTCCTTGGCGGCATCGATTTCGCGCTCGACGGCCAGAGCGGTATCTTGCACCTTGTCCAACACGCCCTTTGCGCTCATGCCGAGGTGCCGCACTGCCTTGCTGTCGCCGACAAAGAATGTCCTGGCCCACCCGTAGCCGCCCGGTGCGTATTCGTGGAAATTCGGCACACGGAACCAGGCACGGCTGTCGTGGATGTAGTTATCGAACAACTCAATGGCTGCCTTCTCACGCAAGGCAAAGTCGTCCACGGCCTTGGCAGCGGTCGTGGCCCTCAGGTAGAGGATCATCTCCGGCGCAGGTTCCACCAATACGTCATCGATGGGCCAATAACCGCGAACGGCAGCGCTTTTGGTCAAGATATCGTCGTCGACCATAACGAGCAGCTTCGAATCCGTGCGTGGACGCTCTGCGCGGGGCATCGCCAGGTACTTGAAACCATTGGCGACCCGTTCCGCTGCCCCGATGGGTGAAAAAGCCGGCCGGGCCATCATTTCCTTCCGCACATTCAAGCCGGGCTGAAGTTCAGGGTGCAGGTATCCCAATAGCAACTGGAATTCCTCAGCCGCCTCCAGCAAGTCGGTGCGGTCATTGGTGACAAAGTCATCGGCACCTTCCCCAGGGCGGCAGTCGGCCGGGTTCTTGCCAACCGCCTCCGCCATCAGCTCATTCTCCCGCGCGGCGATGGCGGCATCGTTCGCGGCAATCTTGGCCTCCAGGGCTCGGCGCTTGGTCAAACCCGCCATGTCCTGCGAAGTCGTCTGGGGAAACATTGCGCGGTCTCTGAGCTGCTGGACCTGAAGCTTCAACTGGATGCTGTCCTGTTCCAGCTTCTGGATTACGGGATCGGCCTTCCTTGCCTTATCCACGTCAGTGCGCAGTTGCTGGGGAGTCTTGCTGTCCTCGCGCTTGTTCGCCGGCTCCGCGCAATAGTGGTAGAACCCTTGGTTGGTAATGTAGGTGCCGGTGTGCCAGCGTGCGCGCAAGGCGCGCCATTGCAGGCTTTGCCGCAGGCCAAATTCGAGGGCCTTCTCCACGCCGTCAATGGCGGGCAGGGTTGCCCGCCAATCGTTGAAGGCCTTGGCGACGGCAGGGTCGATGGCGAAATCCTGCATGTTGTTCGCATCCATCCGGTCTTCGTCGTTCTTGGCATCCACCAGCCGCAGCGGCACACCGACCTTCAGTGCCTCGATGTACATGTCGTGCAGCGGAATCTTGCCCAACCGGTGGCCCTCGCCCTTGACCGACTTGCCCTGATCGCCCGGCGCGTAGCTGCCACCCACGTCCGAGTGGACGCCCGGGTAGGGCACTTCCAGCAGCTTGCTGTCGCCTGCCGGGTAGCTCTTCCCCTTCCGGATGGAATCCAGCGGGAAGCTCATGCGTTGTTCATGCATGGAGAAGAAATGCACGCACCGCCGCACCTGGGCGGGAATGTTCAGGGCGCCGCCCCCTGCCGCCCAGAAATGCCCGTCGAAGTATTCCAGATCCACGGCGGATTGAAACGACTCGGGCGGGCCCACCGACGCGACCGTATCGAACAGCCCCAGGAAGTTGACTTCGTAGTCGATCTTGCCCGCCAGCTTCCCGGCCTTGGCCCAGTAGTTGATCAGCTTGCTGACGAACACTCGGGCGCCCGCCGCGCCGCGCGAAAAGCCAAAAACGTTGACGTATGCCTTCCTGACGAGACGATTGCGTTTGCACTGGCGAACCAGCGAGTCGTATAGGCTGCCGAGGTGCTTCTCCTTGGCAGTGAGTAGGGAGGAACCCAGGTTCCAGTCGAGCTTCGCACAAATCTTGGCAGCTTCGTCATCTTTGATGAGACCATTTTCGTCTCCCGGAACCATAGCTTGGTACACGGCGTTCAGCACGCGCGTGTAACCCCAAGCACAGCGTTTGGCAAAGCCGCTCGCAAAAGCCTTGCCACTACTGCTATAGGTGTGTTCGCCCAATTCGGGAAAGAGCGTACCGACTCCCGCAATGTAAGAACTGAAGATCCCCTGCTGCGGGCGGGTAGGGCAGGCCCGGAACAACCGCGCAACATTGGTATGCGTCTTGTAGGTAGAATCCCGCCAGCGGGCAGGAGTTCTGACATCATCATTGTTGTTGGTGCCATCGAAGAACAGGTTGATGTGAATTGTCTGTTCACAGTCGCCATGGGGATCGTCCACGGTGGTCTTGCCATTCTGGTAGGCGCGCTTTCCCTCGGGAAGGCGACCCTTATCCGTTTCCGGCATGGCAATAGGCAGGCGGAAAGCGGTCATCATTGGAACCTCTTCAGTGCTTGCTGGGTCAGGGCCTCGTCACGTACACCTTGAACGACGAAAGGGTCGTCTTCTGTGGGCTTCGTTCTGACGGAATTGTGACCATTCGCATTGCCGTCCATGACCATCACCTTGACACGATCCCCCGGTAGGAATATCGCCCAGAATCCGTAGGTATCCGGACCGTATTCCGGCACGGTGACCGTTGCGGTCAGCACTGCCAGCCCGCTTCTGTCCTTGTAGTCGAAGGGCTTGCGGTCACGCTCCCATTTGATCTTCAGTTGCGTATTTGGCTTCCAGAATTTCGGAATCCCGATACAGCATTTCTCGCCCGCTTCGCCAGGGCCTTCTTTGTATGCAGGCCCCATGTTTGCGCCGCCGCCGTTCATGCCCCGCGGCCCGGTGACGCTGAAGCTATAGATGGCATCTGACGAGTAGTTCAGCCCGCGCACCCCACCCCCATAGATTTCTTCCTTGGCGGCTCCGCCGGCGGTATCGGCCGATAGGTGCTCCTTCTCAACTCCAGCGGTGGTTTTTTCCGCCAAGTCAGTCCGCGATTCCCCCGAGCATGCCGAAAGGGCTCCAAGCGCGCCCAGCAACACCAGCGCGGCGAACCATGAAGGAAGGCGCTTTCGCATCAAGCTACTTGTTCTCATCGTTCTTCTCCGTTTGTTGATCGGCCTGCGTGACGATCACACGGTTCCCCACGTAGTCCGCTATGCAGGCGTTGAAGGTGCGCCCTCGCTCATCATTGGAACCTCTTCAGTGCTTGCTGGGTCAGGGCCTCGTCACGTACACCTTGAACGAGGAAAGGGTCGTCATCTGCGGGCTTCGTTCTGACGGAATTGTGACCATTCGCATTGCCGTCCATGACCATCACCTTGACACGATCCCCCGGTAGGAATATCGCCCAGAATCCGTAGGTATCCGGACCGTATTCCGGCACGGTGACTGTTGCGGTCAGCACCGCCAGCCCGCTTCTGTCCTTGTAGTCAAACGGCTTGCGGTCGCGCTCCCATTCGATGCGTAGTTGCGTGCCGGGCTTCCATGGCTGAGGGATGCCGACGCAACACATCTCGCCAGGTTCGGCAGGCCCTTCTTTGTATGCAGGCCCCATGTTTGCGCCGCCACCGTTCATTCCTCGTGGCCCCGTGACGTAATAGCTATAGATGGCATCGGACGAGTAGTTCAGACCGCGAGCGCTGCCGGGACTTACGTGCTCCTTCTCAGCTCCAACCGTGGTTTTTGCCGCCAAGTCAGTCCGCGATTCGCCTGAGCATGCGGAAAGGACACCGAGCGCGCCCAGCAACACCAGTGCGGCTTGCCATCGATGTGCGCGCTTCCGATTCAAGCTATTTCTTGTCATCGTTTCTCTCCGCTTGTTGATCGGCCTGCCTGGCAAGCACGCGCTTCCACACGTAGTCAGGAACATGGGCCATGCAGGCGTTGAAGCTGCAGCCCTCGTGCATCCGTTGTTCCAACGCGCGGTACACGTCTGGATCTTGATCAAAGTCGGCGCCATAGCGGTACGAGTATTGGCAGTACCCAAGGCGGTCGGCGGGCTCGATGAGCCGCCAGGCAGCCACGCGCTTGTAACGCGCAACGAAATCCAGGAAGCGCGGCAGGTAGGGACCATCGCCCGGTACGGTGCCGTCTTCAACGAGGCCCGCCAGCATCTGATCCGGCTCGCAGTGCGCCATGAAGTCATCAACCTGCTGCTCATCGAATGCAATGGCAACTGGTGTCGTCTCGAACTGATTGCCGTTCAGCGGCCCATCCAGTCGCTTCCACTCGGGATCATGGCCGCGGTACTTCCACTGGAGAATGGGTTCCATCAGCTTGTGCGTCGTCTCTTCGCCCCACAGCGTCATGACTGTGCGCAGGTTGCGCGGATCGAAATAACGCACCATGGCGTTCAGCCCGTCGCCGAGGTCGGCGATCAGGAACTGCCGCAGGTGCGTGGCGAGCGCGTCGATTCCGATGCGGCTCCAGATCAGGGTCATGCAGGGGGCGAGCAAGTCCAGTTCATCCAGCCTGGCAAGCCACGGTTCGCCTGCATCTGCAATGTGCGCCAGGAACAGCGAGGCGTCGCCCGCTTCTTCCTCGGGAAGGCCGGCATACACATTACGGTGCTCGGTGGCCTCGCGCATCAGGTCACCAATCAGCAGCGGGTGCTGGGCGCCGTCGGCGAGCGCGTAGATATAGACGGTGTTTGGTTCGGTTGTCATCGCCGGTCTCGGGTCAGCGCAGCAGCAGGCCCGTGTTGCGCCTGGCTGCCTTGAGCAGGCATTCCAGGCAGACCTGCTTTGTGCTCAGTTCCGTCGGGATGCTGTTAGGCCCGGTCAGCAGCTTGCTGGCGGCGTGGACGGTGAACCTGCCGTTGGTGCCATGCTCGATGTTGCCGTCCAGTCGCAGGTAGCTGCCGCCGCCTGCCAGCAACAGTTTCTGCCTGGCCTGAATGGTGATCTCGTCGGCGGTCAGGGTGATCTTGAGCTTCGCCAGCAGATTGATATTGTTCTTCAGGGCTTGCAGGTCGATATCGCCCATGTTTGCAACCAGCTTCATGCCAGCCTCATAGGCGAACATGCGCAGCGCCTTGCGCACGCTGGCAAAGAAGCCGCCACCGGCGGTGACGGACAGGTGTTCCCCCGTGGTCAGTGCGGTGTCGCCACCGCTGGCGATGTGGGTCGAACCCGCTGCCGTGGAGACGATGCCGGCGGGGCTGGCCGATACCAGATGGGGGGCGGTAAATTCCTTCAGTTCGCCTCCGCCCTGGATTTGCTCGAGCTGCTTCTCCAGCAGTTTTGCAATGTCGGTCTGTTCGCCGTCCTGGGCCTGGGCTTCAGTCGCCTTCTCTCCCATGGTGGCGGCAATGCCCTGTGCCTGTTCGAGCAACTGGACGACATCCCGCACATTCATCGCGTTGCCTTCAGCGTTCAGGCGCGAAAAGGTGGTGATAAGCAGGCCAAGTGCGGCACGCAGCGCGCCATGCGCGTCGGTGCGCAGTTCGAACCCTTCTCCCCGCTTGTCCTTGCGTCCCTCCCAACCCCTCACCCGGACAATGTGGCCCAGGGCCAGCAGGCTGTTCTGGTAGTCCGACCCGACTTGCACCTGCTGCTGGCCCTGCGTGTCGTCGTAGAGGGTCTGGTTGCGGCCTTCGCCGAACAGTTCCTTGCTCTGGTAGCCGGACAATGCATGCTGGCTGGGCAACTGCCACGGCGGCAGGTTCAGCCGGTTATTGACAGGCCCGATGATGATTGGCCGATCCGGGTCTCCGCCCTCGTATATGACAATGACTTCCTGGCCGATGCGCGGCAGGTGCGTGTTGCCGAAACGACCGCCCGATGAAAAACCGGTTACGCGAATCCAACAGGAGCTATTCTCGTCAAAACTACCGTAACGATCCCAGACAAACTGGCAGCGCACCCGTCCCAGATCATCGCTCCAGATTTCCTGATTGGCCGGGCCGACGACCCTGGCGATGTGATGCCCGCCGATGTAAGGCTTCTTGACCGACTCGGGCCGGAAGATTTCGCTGGTGGGCTGGGCTTCGAATTCCACCTCGCAGCGCCATTGCTGGTCGCTACCCGCGAACTCGCCCACGTCCTCGATTAGCAGGCGCGTAGCGAAAATCAGGTACTCGCGGTTGGCCTTAGCACGCAGGAAGCGCTTCAGCGTAAAGGTGTGGCCCGGCGCCATTGCGCGCACGTTGCCCTGGCCGCGCACCCGCACGCCGTGTTGCCGCAGGCGTTCCATATTGATGCGCGCCAGCATGTCGCCTTCCTTGCGGGCGTCATTGCCGGACTTGGGCTGAACGTAATCGCCTGGCCAGCTGTACAGTTCATAGGTGGCATGGCTGGTCTCGCGGGGGTCGTCAACGGAGACATTCAGGTCGGCGCGGGGCTGGTTGTAGTCGTAATCCCCGTGCGCCCACGAGCCTGTAATCAGGCAATCGCGTACCTCGAATTGGTGGAGGTGTTCTTCGTCCACCCGGTCCGAGGATGGATACCAGTTGATGGTGTGATACGCGGGGCTGGGGATGTTCTGGAAGGCGCCATTGCCATCCGTCAGCACCATGCGGTGATGGCCGTTCGTGTGCTCCCAATGGAAATTCAGGCCCCACTCTGCGAGCAGCCGGCGCACGAACTGGTAGTCGGTCTCGCCGGCCTGCAATTGATACTGGCGCTTGGGATACTCGATGAGTGAAAGCCGGCGCTCGACCGGAAATGTATATCTGCTCAGCACCACTTCCACGATTTCCAGGACATTCATGTTCTGGAACCGCTTGAAGGTGGAGGTGAGCGTGCCGAGCCAAAACCAGGGGCGCAAGGTCAGGCGATAGCGAATGCGCTCGTTTTCGTGGTAAGGGCCGCGCACATCGGTGACGATCCCTGTTATCTCGCGCTTGCCCCTGCCGAGGCCGCCGTCCAGGCCGCTGCCGGAGCCGTCCAGTTCGATACTGACTGTCAGCTCCTTGCCTTGCATGGCTTCCAGGTCGAAATCGCCCGCCGGACCGTACAGGACATTGCGGTCGTCCGGCGTCTTGAGTTCCAGCTCATACTCGAACAGCGAATTGATACCCTCGGTGCCGGACAGCCTGGAAAATACTAGCAGCGGCTGTCCCAATAGTTCCGGCAACCCATCACCGGATACGGTAACGGTACGGGAGGAAAACGGTAATCGGCTACCCATGCGAAGCACTCCGTGGAGTTGAACGCTTTCGTGCCGAAACAAACTAGTGACTGGATACGCTGCGTCTCGCGGCACGCTATCGCTGCGGCGGTCATTGAATGACGGCGCTGCAACTCAAGATGGATAGTAAAAATGGTGCTGCCGAAAAAATAAATCAGGCGATTCTGATTTTGCTCTTCAAGAAAAATGAAGCCAGAATTCAAAAAAAACCGAATTCACCAGGGACAGCCTGCTCGCAACGGCATGCAAGCCGCGCCGCCGCCGTAAAGAAATGCGACAGCTGCTGGTCGGCCACGAAGAATATGGCGAAGAACACCGACCCCATGCCGTATCCACGGCCACACGGGGCTCCGCAAGCAATGTTTCACCTCGGAACCTGAAAGCGCGGGTTCCGCCCCCTTCAGCCTTTGCCCTTGCCCCTGGTCGCGGCGGCTTTCCCCTGCGTGCGCCCGACGGCCCGTTTTGGCACGGCCTCCGGCTTCGCCGCCTGGGCCGACTTCATCAAGTTGCTTTCGCTGGTGGTCACACCCACGATCCGGGCGAGCTGCCGGCTTACGCTGATGTAGGCGTGGCCCATGCGGGCATCGAAATACAACGCATCGCCCCGCGCCAGGTGCAGCTTCTCGCCGTTGTCGAAATGGATTTCGATCTCGCCGCTGAGCACATAGACAAACTCCTCGCCGGGATGGCGCGAGAAGTCACCGGGGCCCTCGATGCGGCGCGCATGCACGGTGCCGACCACCGGGCTCATCTGCTTGCCGACGGCCTCTGTGCCAAGAAACTCATAGGTCAGCGACGATCCCCGGTAGGTCACGCCCGCGCCGGCCCGGGTCACGACCGGCCCCTGGAACGGTGACGTCTTCGTGCCGGCACCCGCGAACATCGAGCCCATGTCCATCTGCAGCGCCTGGCCCAGCGCGGCAAAATTCTCGTAGCCCAGCGCCAGTTGCCCGCGCTCCGCACGCGAGATGGTGGTGATCGAGACTCCCGACAGTTCGGCGAGGTGCGCCAGCGTCCAGCCAAAGGCCTTGCGCGCCGCGCGCAGGCGCTTGCCAAAGGTTTCACGGTCGAGCGTGCGCGACTCGCCGTCATCGGTCCCGATGCCGCTGCCGCGCCCCTGGGCGGTGTGTGGTTTCAAGCCTGCGTCCTTTTTTCCGTTGGACGGAATGCTAACAGAGCAGACCGCGCCAAGGCTTATCCCCTTGCCGCCCACCTTAGCGCAAGATTTGCGTATCCGCAATTTGCATATACGCAAATTCTTGCCTACACTCACTCCCATTCCGAATGCATGAGCGCCCCGCAGGCGCTCTCCTGCCACCTGATCCATGCACCCGACTCACGCTGCCTCACCGATTCGAGCCGACTATCTCATCATCGGAGGCGGCATTGCCGGTGCTTCCGTCGCGTACTGGCTCGCGCCCCATGGCCGCGTCATCCTGCTCGAACGCGAAGCCCAGCCTGGCTACCACTCGACCGGCCGCTCGGCGGCGTTGTTCATGGAAAGCTACGGCACCACGCAGGTCCGCGCGCTGACGATGGCAAGCCGCGCCTTCCTGCAGGATCCGCCGCCGGGTTTTGCCTCGCACCCGCTGCTCACGCCGCGCGGCGCGCTGATGGTCGCCGGCCCCGGGCAACAGCATTTGCTTGACGCGCACTGGGACGTGGTGCGCGCCGTCGATCCCGACGCCCGCCTGCTGAGTGCCGCGCAAGCGTGCGAGCGCGTACCAGCGCTGCGCGCGGAGCAAGTGATCGGCGGCGTTTATGAGCCCGGCGCCGCGGACATGGATGTGGACGCGATCCACCAGGGCTACCTGCGCGGCATGCGCCAGGCCGGCGGCAAGCTGGTGTGCGATGCCGAAGTCACGGCCATGGCACGCGTGCGGGACCACTGGCGCGTGGAGGCTGGCGGGGCGGTATATGCGGCACCGGTGGTACTCAACGCCGCCGGCGCCTGGGCCGACGTCATCGCGCGGCTGGCCGGCGTGCAGCCGCTGGGGATTGAACCCCGCCGCCGCTCTGCCTTCGTCTTTGCTCCGCCCGCGGATATGGACACCAGCGGCTGGCCCATGGTCTTCGGCGCCGACGAGGACTGGTACATCAAGCCCGATGCCGGCATGTTGCTGGGCTCCCCGGCCAATGCCGACCCGGTCGAGCCACAGGACGTCCAGCCCGAGGAAATGGATATCGCGCTTGCCATCGACCGCATCGAGACCGCGACCTCGCTCAGGATCCGCCGCCCTGCGCGCACCTGGGCCGGGCTGCGCTCCTTCGTCGCCGACGGTGACCTGGTGGGCGGGTTCGACGACGCCGTGCCGGGCTTCTTCTGGGTGGCGGGCCAGGGCGGCTACGGCATCCAGACCTCGGCGGCCATGGGCGAGACCTGTGCCGCGCTGGCGCGCGGCCTGCCGGTGCCGGCGCATCCTGCTTCGTTCGGCCTGAGCGCCGGGATGCTTGGGCCGGCGCGCCTGCGCCGCCTGGCCGCTTCGGCCTGAATCGCGCTTTCCCCCAACCGCTAATCCCCGACTGACCAGGAGCCAACCATCGTGCGTGTCTTCAGTGCCTCCCTCGCTACCGAAACCAACACCTTTGCGCCGATGCCCACCGGCCTGGCGTCCTTCAGGGATCGCGGCTACTTCGCGGCCGGCCAGCATCCTGACCAGATGACGTTTTTCTCAGGGCCGCTGTGGGCTGCACGGATCCGCGGCAAGGAGCGCGGCTGGCAGCTGTGCGAAGGCATGGTCGCCGGCGCGCAGCCCAGCGGCACCACCACCCGCCATGCCTACGAAACCCTGCGCGAGGAACTATTGGCCGACCTGCGCGCGGCGCTGCCGGTGGACATGGTGCTGCTCGGCCTGCACGGCGCGATGGTGGCCGATGGCTATGACGACTGCGAGGGCGACCTGCTGCAGCGTGTGCGCGCCATCGTCGGCCCGGACGTGGTGATCGGCGCGGAGCTGGACCCGCACTGCCACCTGACGCCCGAGATGACGGCATACGCCGACGTGATGGTCGCCTTCAAGGAATACCCGCATACCGACGTGCTGGAACGCGCGCTGGAACTGGTCGACCTGTGCGCGGCCACGGTGGCAGGCAAGGTTCGCCCGGTGGCGGCGGTGGTCGATTGCAGCATGATCGTCACGGTCCACACCTCGCGCGAGCCGGCGCGCGGCTTCATCGACCGCATCCAGTCGCTGGAAGGGCGCGACGGCGTGCTGTCGATCTCGCTGGCGCATGGGTTTTCATGGGGCGATGTGCCGGCGATGGGCACCAAGGTCCTGGTCTACGTCGATGGCAACCAGGCCAGGGCCGATGCGCTGGCGCGGCAACTCGCCGACGAACTGATCGCCATGCGCGACGGGCTCACGGTGCGCTACCCGGACATCGACACCTCGCTTGACGAGGCGCTGGCCTGCGACGGCGGGCCAGTGGTGCTGGCCGACGGCGCCGACAATCCCGGCGGCGGCGCAGCCAGCGACTCCACCTTTGTCCTGCGTCGCATGATCGAGCGCGGCATCGGCAATGCGGCGGTCGGCCCGATGTGGGACCCGATCGCGGTGCGCATCGCCTTCGATGCCGGCGTGGGCGCACGCCTGCGGATGCGCATCGGCGGCAAGATCAGTCCGCTATCGGGCGACCCGTTGGATCTGGACTGCACGGTCAAGGCTCTGCTGCCCGACATGGTGATGACCGGGCTGTCCGACGCGCCGGTGCCGATGGGCGACTGCGCGCTGGTGGAAGCCAACGGCATCGACATCGTGCTGAACACGCTGCGCAACCAGGCCATGGGCACGGACATGTTCACCCAGCTGGGCTGTGACCTGGCGCGCAAGCAGATCATCGTGGTCAAGTCCTCGCAGCACTTCTACGCGTCCTTCTCGAAAGTGGCAAGGCACGTGATCTACGCAGGCGCCCCGGGGGCCGTCACGCTTGACCTCACGACCCTGCCCTATCGCAAGATCCAGCGGCCCAAGTGGCCCCTGGACAGCGCCGCGGCCTGAGCGCCGGCCGCCTGGCTGCGATCACGACAACAACGACAACGAAGAAAGCGGAGACTGCACATGACACCAAACCGATCCCTGTCCGCCGCGCTCGCGGCGGGCGCCCTGGTCCTGGCAGGCGCCAGCCTTCCCGTGCTGGCACAGACCAAGACGCTCAAGGTCGTGGCGCATGCCGACCTGAAGATCCTCGATCCGACCTTCACCACGGCCTACATCACGCGCAACTTCGGCTACATGGTCTACGACACGCTGTTCGCGCAGGACGCCAGGGGCAAGCCGCAACCACAGATGGTCGAGAAGTACAGCAGCTCGAAGGATGGCCGGCAGTGGAGCTTCACGCTGCGTCCCGGCCTGAAGTTCTCGGATGGCAGCGCGGTTACCTCGGCCGACGCGATCGCCTCGCTGCAGCGCTGGGGCGCGCGCGACAGCCTGGGCCGAGCCATGGGCGAAGCCGGCGCCGAGTGGAAGGCGGTCGACGCGCGCACGTTCACGCTGACGCTCAAGGAGCCCTTTGGCATGGTGCTCGATGCGCTGGCCAAGCCCTCGGGCTATCCCCCGGTGATCCTGCCGGAGCGCCTGGCCAGGATGCCCGCCACCGCGCCGCTGCCCGAGGTGCTGGGCTCCGGCCCCTTCATCTTCAAGCGCGACGAATGGGTGCCGGGCAACAAGGCGGTGTTCGTGCGCAACCCGCACTACGTGGCACGCAGCGAGCCCGCGAGCGGCCTCGCCGGCAGCAAGCAGCCCCGCGTGGACCGCGTCGAATGGCTCTACCTGCCGGACGCCAACAGCGCCATCGCGGCGCTCAAGCGCGGCGAGGTCGACCTGATCGAACAGGTACCGCCGGACTACATCACCCCGCTGCGCGGCGACGCCAGCATCAAGATCGGCTCGGGCGGCGCCTACCAGGGCGTGCTGGTGATGAACCAGCTGCATCCGCCATTCAACAACCCGAAAGTGCGCCAGGCCTTCCTGCAGGCGGTCAGCCAGGAACGCTTCACCGCGGCCATGGGCTATCCGCTCGACATGCGCATCAACTACTGCGCCACCTTCTTCATCTGCGGCGGCCCCAATGATACCGCTGCCGGCGCCGAACCGTACCGCAAGGCCGATCCGGCGCGTGCCAGGCAGTTGCTGGGTGCGGCGGGCTACAAGGGCGAAAAGGTGGTGCTGCTGGTGCCGACCGACATTCCCCAGCTCAACGCTGAAGCCCTGATGGCGGCACAGACCATGCGCAGCATGGGCATGAACGTCGACATGCAGAACATGGACTGGGCCTCCATCGGCGCGCGCCGCGCCAAGCGGGATGCGCCCGAGGCCGGGGGCTGGAATATGTACGTGACCGTCGCGGGCGAGTTCGATGCCGATTCCCCGATCACCAATGCCTACCTCAGCGCCCCCTGCGGCACCAGCCTGCCCGGCTGGCCCTGCGACAAGCCGCTCGACGCACTGCGCACGGCCTGGGTCCGCGAGACCGTGCCCGCCAAGCGCAAGGAACTGCTCGATGCCTTCCAGAAGCGCGCCTATGAGGCGGTGCCCTATGTGAACGCCGGCCAGTACTCGTCGGCGTTCGCGGCGCGTGCCAGCCTCAAGGGCATCGACAAGATGTGGGCCGGCATGCCCACGGTCTGGATGCTCGACAAATAACCACGAAGCACGAACCACCGGGGGAAACACGACAATGGGCTACCTGCTCAGACGCCTGGCCGCGACGCTGCCCGTGATGGCAGTGGTGGCCGTGGTGGTCTTCCTGCTGATCCACTTGTCGCCGGGCGATCCGGCGGCGCTGATCGCAGGCGACCTCGCGACCGTTGACGACATCGCCAGGCTGCGCGGCGTG
This sequence comes from Cupriavidus sp. FW305-27, assembly GCF_058787995.1. Lineage (NCBI taxonomy): Bacteria > Pseudomonadati > Pseudomonadota > Betaproteobacteria > Burkholderiales > Burkholderiaceae > Cupriavidus > Cupriavidus sp. FW305-27. The sequence continues at coordinate 55,030 of NZ_JBYTAG010000006.1, read as the reverse complement.
CTGGGGCTGGACCAGCCGCTGTGGCGGCAGTTCTTGCTGTGGCTCGGCCGGCTCGCCACCGGCGACCTCGGCACCTCCATCTTCACCCAGGTGCCGGTGGCGCAGTTGCTGGCACAGCGGCTGGAGCCGACCGTCTCTGTCGCCGCGCTGACCATGCTGCTGACCTTGCTGGTCGCGGTGCCACTGGGAACGCTGGCCGCGTACCGCGCCGGCAGCTGGGTCGACCGGCTGGTAATGCTGTTCGCGGTGCTGGCATTCTCGCTGCCGGTGTTCCTGGTGGGCTACCTGCTGGTCTACGCCTTTGCCATCCAGTTGCCGTGGTTCCCGGTGCAGGGCTATGCGCGCCTCGCCGACGGCGCCGGCGCATGGCTGCGCAGCCTGGTGCTGCCCTGCGTCAACCTGGCGCTGGTCTATATCGCGCTGGTGACGCGCATGACGCGCGCCACCGTGCTGGAAGTGCTGCATGAGGACTACATCCGCACTGCGCGCGCCAAGGGCCTGGGCGTGCTGCCGGTGCTGGGCCACGCGCTGCGCAACGCGGCGATCCCGATCGCCACCACCGTCGGCATGGGCATCGCGCTGCTGATCGGCGGCGTGGTCGTGACCGAGACCGTGTTTGCGATCCCGGGTGTCGGCCGCCTGGTGGTCGACTCGGTGCAGCGCCACGACTACCCGGTGATCCAGAGCGTGCTGCTGGTCTCCGCCGGGGTCTACGTGCTGATCAACCTGATGATCGACCTCAGCTACCGGCTGTTCGATCCGCGCATCAAGTACTGATGGCTTTCGCCGCGAGACACTGCTGACATGACCACTTCCCTGCCCGCGACCGAACCTGCCGTACCGGCACCCGACCATGCGCCTTTCGTGCTGCCGCGCTGGCACTGGGCGCGCAAGCACCCCACGCTGATCTTGGGCGCGCTGCTGCTGGCGGTGATCGCCGTGCTCTCCCTCGGCGCGCCCTGGATTGCCACCGTCGACCCGCAGGACATCGACCCGCTGGCGCGCATGCAGCCGCCATCGGCCGAGCACTGGTTCGGCACCGACGCGCTCGGCCGCGACGTATTCAGCCGCGCGGTCTGGGGCGGCCGCGTCTCCATGATCGTGGGCCTGTCGGTCGGGCTGCTGGCAACCGTGTCCGGCGTGCTGCTGGGCCTGGTCGCAGGCTTCGTGCGCCGGGCGGACTCCCTGGTGATGCGCGTGATGGACGGCCTGATGGCAATCCCGGGCATCCTGCTGGCGATCGCGCTGATGGCCGTTACGCAGGCCAGCCTGGGCGCGGTGATCATCGCCATCGCCATACCCGAGGTCCCCCGCGTGGTGCGGCTGGTGCGCTCGCTGGCGCTGACCCTGCGCGAGCAGCTCTACGTCGAGGCGGCGCATGCGGTCGGCACCCGCCTGCCGGTGATCCTGATGCGCCACGTGGTGCCCAATATGGTGGCGCCGCTGATCGTGCAGGCCACTTTCGTGGCCGCCACCGCCGTGCTCACGGAAGCCGCGCTGTCGTTCCTCGGCGTCGGCGTGCCGGCCCAGATGCCGAGCTGGGGCAACATGATGGCCGAGGGGCGCAATTTCGTGGCCGTGGCCTTCCACATCATCCTGTACCCGGGCATCCTGCTGGCCGCGACGGTGCTGGCCATCAACCTGCTCGGCGACGGCCTGCGCGACGCGCTCGATCCGCGCCTGGCGCGGCAACTCTGAATCCGGGAGCGCAACCATGACCATCACGATGTCGCGCGCGATGTCCCATGTCAGGCCGGCCACGGGCGAGCCGCTGCTCGAAGTGGAGGACCTCCATACGCATTTCGACACGCTCACCGGGCCGGCCCGCTCGGTCAACGGCGTCTCGTACACCGTGCGTGCCGGCCAGACGCTGGGCGTGGTGGGCGAGTCAGGCTGCGGCAAGAGCGTGACGGCGCTGTCCATCATGCGGCTGCTGCCCACGCCGCCGGCACGCATCCGCGGCGCTGTGCGGCTGCGCGGCACGGACCTGTTGCAGCTCAGCGAACGCGAGATGCGCCGCATCCGCGGCAATCGCGTCTCGATGATCTTCCAGGAACCGATGACCTCGCTGAACCCGGTGCTGACGATTGGCCGCCAGATTGGCGAAACCGTGCAGCTGCACCAGGGCGCGAGCCGCTCCGAGGCGCTCAGGCGCGCGGTGGAAATGCTGCGGCTGGTGCAGATCCCAGAGCCCGAACGCCGCGTCAACGAGTATCCGCACCAGCTTTCGGGCGGCATGCGCCAGCGCGTGATGATCGCGCTGGCGCTGGCCTGCAATCCCGAGGTGCTGATCGCCGACGAACCCACCACGGCGCTCGACGTGACCATCCAGGCGCAGATCCTGGACCTGATCCGCCGCCTGCAGCAGGAATTGGGCATGGGCGTGGTGATGATCACGCACGACCTGGGCGTGGTGGCCGAATGCTGCGACCGCGTGATCGTGATGTACGCCGGGCTCAAGGTCGAGGAAGCCAGCGTCACTGAGTTGTTCGACCGCCCGCTGCACCCCTACTCCCGCGCGCTGATGGCATCGATGCCGTCGATGAACACCAGCAGCCGCCGCCTGGCCGAAATCCCCGGCCTGGTGCCCTCGCCACAGGAAGCGCGGCGCGGTTGTGCCTTCGCGGCACGCTGCGCGCATGCCAACGCGCGCTGCGCGCGCGAGCTGCCGCAGCTCACACGCCACGGTGGCGACCATGCGGTGGCCTGCTTCGCCGTCGAGGAAGGCCGCATCGAATGCAACCCGCAAGCCCAGGAAGCCATCGCATGAGCACAATCTCCGCCACGCCAGCGCCCCTGCTCAAGGTCGACCGCCTGAAGAAACACTACCTCGCACCGCGGCGCTGGCTGGCACCGGGCAGCCCGCCGATCCAGGCTGTGGACGGCGTGTCCTTCACCGTGGAGCACGGCGAGACGCTATCGCTGGTCGGCGAATCCGGCTGCGGCAAGACCACTACTGCCAAGTCGGTGCTGCGCCTGATCGAGCCGACTTCAGGCTCGGTGCAGCTCGACGGCGAGGAACTGCTGGGCCTGCCGGCAAGCGCCATGCGGCAGCGCCGGCGCGACCTGCAGATCATCTTCCAGGACCCCTATGCCTCGCTCAGCCCGCGGCTGACGGCGGGCGAGATCGTGGGCGAGCCGCTGCGCAACTTCGGCCTGCAGTCGCGTGCCGAGCGCAACGAGCGCGTGCAATGGCTGTTCAGCAAGGTCGGCCTGCGGCCCGAAGCCGTGCGCAAGTTCCCGCACGAGTTCTCCGGCGGCCAGCGCCAGCGGCTGGGCATCGCGCGCGCGCTGGCACTCAACCCGAAGCTGATCGTCTGCGACGAGCCGGTATCGGCGCTCGATGTTTCCGTCCAGGCGCAGGTGGTCAACCTGCTGATGGACCTGCAGGCCGAGTTCGGCATCGCCTACCTGTTCGTCGCGCACGACCTGGCCGTGGTGCGCCATATCAGCCACCGGGTCGCCGTGATGTACCTCGGCCAGATCGTCGAACTGGCCGACCGCGACACCTTGTTCTCGGCGCCGCGCCACCCCTATACCGAGATCCTGCTGTCCGCCGTGCCGGTGCCCGACCCGCGCAGGCCCGCGCGGCGCCTGCTGCTGCAGGGCGATCCGCCCAGCCCGGCCAATCCGCCGGCAGGCTGCCGCTTCCACACGCGCTGCCCGCATGCGCAAGCCCGCTGCAAGGAGCAGGCCCCCTTGCTGACCGAACGTCCCTCCGCCACCGGCATCCACCACGTGGCCTGCCATTTCCGCTGACCGCCACGCTCCAGTCCAGGAAAGGAATCCCATGTCCGACCCCACCTCTGCACACGCCCCGCACTATGACCTGCTGATCGCCGGCGGCACCGTGATCGATGGCAGCAAGGCACCCCGCTTCAGCGCCGATATCGGCGTGCGCGACGGCTGCATCGCTGCGATCGGCGACCTCGCCGGGCACACGGCCGACCGCGTGCTGGATGCAACGGACCTGATCGTCGCCCCAGGCTTCATCGACGCGCACACGCATGATGACCAGGCGGTGCTGTCGCAACCCACCATGCCGTTCAAAGTCTCGCAGGGCGTCACCACCGTGATCGCCGGCAACTGCGGCATCAGCGCCGCGCCGCTGCGCGCCGACATGGATCTGCCGATGCCGCTGAGCCTGATCGACACACCGGCGCAAGGCCGCTTCACCACCTTCGCCGCCTACCTCGACGCGCTGCGTACCATGCCGAGCTCGGTCAATGTAGCCGCCATGGTCGGGCATTCGACCTTGCGCGCGGTCACCATGGCGGCGCTGGACCGGCCAGCCGATGCCAAGGAGATCGCCGCCATGCAGGCGCTGGTCGAGGAGGCCATGCAGGCCGGCGCGATCGGCCTGTCGACCGGCACCTTCTACCCGCCCGCCGCCATGGCGACGACCGAGGAGATCATCGAAGTCTGCCGGCCGCTCAGTGTGCGCAAGGCGCTCTACGTCACCCATATGCGCGACGAGTCCGACCACGTCATGGCCTCGCTCGACGAGACCTTCCGCATCGGCCGAGAGCTCGACGTGCCGGTGGTGGTGTCGCACCACAAGGTGCAGAGGCAGGCCAATTTTGGCAAGAGCCAGGTAACCCTGCCCTTTATCCGCGAGGCCATGAAGCACCAGTGCGTGTCGCTCGACTGCTACCCGTACACGGCCGGCTCCACCATGATCCGCACTGACCGCGGCATGCTCGACGGCCGGGTGCTGATCGCCGCCAGCGAACCGCACCCCGAATGCGCGGGCCGCGATCTCGACGACATCGCCAGGGAATGGGGCGTGCCCAAGGACGAAGCCGCGCGCCGCCTGCAGCCGGGCACCGCGATCTACTTCCAGATGGACGAGGACGATGTCCAGCGCATCCTTGCCTTCGACGAAACCATGATCGGCTCCGACGGCATCCCCGTCGGCGCCAGCCCGCATCCGCGCCTGTGGGGCACCTTCCCGCGCGTACTGGGGCACTACTGCCGCGAGGTCGGCCTGTTCCCGCTGGAGACGGCGGTCTGGAAAATGACCGGACTGACGGCGCGCAACTTCGGCCTGCACCGGCGCGGCACGCTTACCGTGGGCAACCATGCCGACATCGTCGTTTTCGATGCGGCCAACGTGCGCGATGCCGCCAGTTACGAAACCCCCACCCGGCCAGCCGAAGGCATCGACACCGTGATCGTCAACGGCACCATTACCTGGCAGCACGGCGCGCACAGCGGGGCCCGCGACGGGCAGGTCATCACGCGGCCAGCAGGTCCCGAGGCGGGAAATGCGGCGCCTGCCTGAGGCCCGCAGCAAGGGGCCGCCAGAAGCGAAGCCGCCGGCGGCTCAGAACTTGGGAATGCGCAGCGTCTTGCTGACCATCAGCGTGCCCGACAGCGCGAACAGCAGCACCAGCGGATGCAGCACCGCCGGGCCCAGCACCCACGCGCCGCCCGGCAGTTCGCCGCCAAGCTGGCCTTGCCAGGCGCACCATGCCAGCACCGCGGTCAGCAGCACGCTGGTCGGGATCGGCGTGCCTTCGAAGTAGGCGACCTTGCCGCTGTCGCTGCCCTCGGCCAGGGATTCGGCGGTGACGTTGAAGCGCGCCAGCCGGCTGACACCGCAGCAGACAAAGTAGATCAGCACGGCCAGGTCCCAGCCGCCGCGCATGCCGGCGGCAAAGGCCAGCGTGGCCGGCCCGACGCCGAACGAGATCACGTCGGCCAGCGAATCCAGTTCGCGCCCCAGCGCCGAATGCGCATGGCGCCAGCGCGCGATGCGGCCGTCAAGCACGTCGAAAATAAAGGCCAGCGGCGCCAATGCCGCCGCCGTGTAGAAATGCGACAACTGCTGGTCGGCCACGTAGAACATGGCGAAGAACACCGACCCCATGCCGCAGGCCGCATTGCCCAGCGTAAAGACATCGGCCAGCTGCAGCTCGCGCAGCATCGAGAAATGGCGGGGACGTTCCGGCCGGGTGCTCATGGCGTGCGCTTACAGGACCTTGGCCACGTGGTGCACGTCAGGCGGCGCGGCAAAGGTTTCACCGACCAGGGCGCGCCATTGCTGGAACTCGGGCGATTCGCGGAAATGGACCATATGGTCGTCCACCGTCTCCCATTCCACCACTAGCGTGTATTGTTCCGGCTGCTCGATCGAGCGGAACAGCTGCACGCCGTGGCAGCCGCGCGAGCGCAGGAACAGCGGCGTGGCCTGGCTCACGCCCTGCTCCAGTTGCTTGTCCATGCCGGGCTTGATGGTGAGTTGTGCGATTTCCTTGATCATGACGGTTTTACCAATGGAGTAGATGCCGGGGCACCGGCGGGTGTCTGCTACCTTAGCACGATCGCGGGGCCACATGCCTGCTGCAAGCATTCCGTTACACGCGGCGGTTAGCATCGTCCACCCTGCCACTACCTGCCGATAACACCATGCGAATGTCCCTGCGCAAGCGCCACCTCGCCCGGGCCGTCTTGCCCGCCCTCGCCTTGACCTGCCTGGCGGGCGCGCATGCTGCATCGCAACCATGCGGCACGCCGGCGACGTCGATCGCCGAGATCCAGGGTGCCGCGGCGGCGTCGCCGCTCGCGGGCAGCGTGGTGGAGGTAGAGGCAGTCGTCACCGCGGCCTTCAGCGGCGATGGCAGCCTGCGCGGCTTCTTCCTGCAGACCGCGGACGCGCAACGCCTGCACCGGCCCGGCGTGTCGGAAGGCCTGTTTGTTTACGCGCCACGCACCACGGCGCGCGCCGGCGACATGGTGCGCGTGTCCGGAAGGGTCGAAGAGAAATTCGGGCAGACGCAGCTGGTGCTGTCCGGTGCGCTGGCGGTGTGCGCACGCAGCATGGCGGTGACGCCGCAGACGCTGGCCTTGCCGGTCGCGGGCGAATCCGATCTTGCCGCGCGTGAAGGCATGCTGGTGCGCCTGCCCCAGACGCTGACGGTTGCCGATACCCATGAGCTTGGTCGCTATGGCACTCTGGCGCTGAGCGACGGCCGGCCCATCGCGCCGACGCAACAGGCACTGCCGGGAACGGCCGCGCGGCAAGCCGCCGCCGCCAACGCCCGCAACCGGCTGTTGCTTGACGATGGCTCGACGCGGCAGTATCCCGCCGTGGTGCCCTACCCGCCACCGCGCCTGGCCGCGGACCACCCGGTGCGGGCCGGAGACACGGTCAGCGGCGTGCAGGGGGTGCTGGAAAAACGCCACGGGCAGTGGCGCCTGCAGCCGGTGCCCGGAGCGAGCGCGCCGGTATTCCAGGCCACCAACCCGCGCCGCGGTGCCCCGCCGCGGCATCCGGCCACCACGCTGCGCGTGGCCGCCTTCAACCTGCAGAACTACTTCAATGGTGACGGCCAGGGCGGCGGTTTCGATGCCCCCGGCAACCGCGGCGCGCAGGACGCCGCGGCGCTGGCACGCCAGGAAGCCAGGCTGCTCGCCGCGCTGCGGGGACTGGATGCGGACGTGATCGGCGTGATGGAGGTAGAAAACGACGGCTACGGCCAGTACAGCGCGATCCGCCAGCTGGCCACGCGGCTGGGGCCGGACTGGCGCGTGCTCGATCCCGGCACGCCGGCGCTTGGCAGCAATGCCATCGCTGTCGGCCTGCTGTACAACGCCCGCACCGCCGTGCCCGCCGGGCGCACGGCCACCACCTGGCTGGGCGAGCGCAGCCGCCAGCCGCTGGCCGGCACCTTCCGCGCGGCGGCTGGCGGCACGCCGGTCACGGTCGTGGTCAATCATTTCAAGTCCAAGACGTGCACCGAGGCCACCGGCGCGCAAGCCGACCAGGGTGATGGCCAGGGTTGCTGGAATCCCGCGCGCGTGCAGGCAGCCCAGGCGCTGGCCGAATGGCTGGGCACAACGCCGACGGGCGTGGCCGGCGCGGGCGTGCTGGTGATCGGCGACCTGAACAGCTATGCCATGGAAGACCCCGTGCGCGTGCTGGCGCGCCGCGGCTATGCCGACATGGTCGCGGAATTCGCCGGGAAGCCGGCATACAGCTACGTCTACAACGGCCAGGCGGGCTATCTCGATCATGTGCTTGCCGATGCCGCCGCGGCCCGCCATGTCATGGCCGTGCATGCCTGGCATATCAATGCCGACGAGCCTCCGGCCTTCTCCTACGCCCCGGCGCCGGGTGCGCCTGCGGTGCCGGGCCACTACGCGCCCGGCCCCTACCGTTCATCGGATCACGACCCCCTGGTGGTCGACTTCGCCAGCAGCCCCCGCGCCAGGTAAAGCACCACCAGCAGGTTGGCTGCCGCCAGCGTGCCATGCAGCCAGCTGGGGTGGACCAGGGCCTCGTACAGTTCCAGCGGAATGTAGATGCCGCCGGACCACACCCCGATCCAGTTGCCCCATGCAAGCCCGCGCCAGAGCCCGTACGCTTCGGCAAAGCGCATCAGCGTATAGACCACGGCAGAGCCGCCGATTGCCCACAGGCGGGCGTTGTCGGGATGCGCAAGCAAGGACAGGAAGATGGTGGGATAGCGGCTGGCCGGATTGACATGCAGGCGCTGGATGATGGCTTCCGCGAGCGCCTGGGCGTCGCGGTGCAGCAGTGCGGCCAGGCCCAGGCCGGCCACGATCACCAGCAAGCCCTTGGCGGCCTCGAACAATGCGATACCTCTCAGCCCCATTGCGCCCTGCTTTGCCATGCGGTGTCCCCGGTCGATGCAAGAATTGCAAAGCCGGTATTGTGCAACACCGGCAGGCAATGCCGGCATTGCGTGGCGCCGGTGCGCGCTGTCAGCGCCCGTATTCGCGCTCGCGCATGGGCCCGTCGGCATCGATGCCGCCGCTGGCGGCAATGGGGCCGTCCACGGTCAGCGGGCCGGCCACGCTCAGGTCGCCCCTGACCACCATGTCGCCATGCACCGTCACCGGGCCGTTGAAGACCTTGAGATAGCCGCCGCCGTACGGCAGCCCCCGTGCGGTGGCTGGCCCGGTGAAATACGCGGCGGTGAGCGGGCCGCTGGCATAGACGTGGCCGGCGACAACCAGCTTGCCGTGCACCGTCAGCGGCCCCTGCACCTGCGCCGAACCGCCGATGGTGATCGGGCCGGATTCATGCGGCTGGGCACGCAGCGGGCCGGCCACGGCCAGCAGTGACAGCGCCCCGGCCGCCGCCAGCCGCCACCACGGCCAACGAACATCAAGGCGGAGCATTCGGTACGACATGACGTAGCCTCCGGCCGCACCGCGCCTAGCGCTGCAGCTTCTGGTAAGTGCCGATCAACTCTGCGGTGGCCAGGATATGGCCCCGCATCGCCCGCTCCAGCGCCTCCTTGTCAGGCATCCCCAGGTCCGGCAACGCCACGTCCAGCGCATACAGCTTGAAGAAGTAGCGGTGCCGGCCGATCGGCGGACACGGGCCGCCATAACCAGCGCGGTGCCAGTCGTTCAGCCCGTCGCGCGTGCCCGCGGGCAGCCCGGCCTTGCCGATATCCGCCGGCAGCGCCTCGGCATGGGACGGCAGGTTATAGAGCAGCCAGTGGACCCAGGTCATTTTCGGCGCGGCGGGGTCGGGTGCGTCGGGGTCGTCGACGATCAGCGCCAGGCTGGCCGTGCCGGGCGGCAGGCCGGTCCAGGCAAGCGGCGGGGAAATATCGGCGCCTTCGCAGGTGTGCTCTGCGGGAATCTCGCCACCCGGGGCGAATGCGGTCGATTGCAGCTGGAACGGCATACGGGCCTCGCTGGACGCACTGAGGGATGGCTCCAACTTAGGCCGGATCGGTGTCCCACGCAAGGCGTCGCCGCGCGCTATGGCGGCTGCGTCTCCAGCAGCGCCTTGAGCCGGCGCACGGCTTCGGTGGACTCGGCCTGGACGCGCTCGCGCAGCGTCAGGCGGTTGATCAGGGCAAAGAGCAGCGTAGGCGACCGGTAGCGGAATTCCCGCTCAATGCGCGTGCGTTCGGCCGACGGGGTCAGCGACGGCGTCATGGCGGGCGTAAGCCGGTAGGTGATGGTGCCGACCCTGCGCCCTTCGGCCACGCCTTCGATCGACCATGTGCGCGGCCGCTGGCTTTCGATGACGGTCCAGACCACCGCGCCACCGCGCTGCGCCACCATGAAGGTCTCGGTCACGCGCTCGCCCTGCCCCAGCGGATGGTCGGTCGCTCCCGCCACGCCGAGCGAGGCCGGATGCCACTTGGGCCAGTGCAGCGGCGTGGACACGTAGTCGAACACCTGCGCTGGCGGGCGCGCAATCACCACCTCGTCATGGATGGCGGTGCGGTCGGACCATGGCAGCGGCGCCAGCAGCATGCCTACGGTGATCGCGGCGAAGATCAGTCCCCAGAACGGTTTCCTGTGTCGAACAAGCATGGCGGCGGGACAGGATGCATCCGGGGCGCCCCCGTGCATCCTGTACGCATGGCGCGATGCTTCCAGTGTAGTGACTGGGAAGCATCGCGCCAGTCCCGCGCTGCTTAGCGGGCCTGGGATGCCGGCGCGCCCTCGGCCGCCGGCGCCGGCACGGCCGCCACCGTCTCCGGCAGCGGGCCCCAGCCGCCGCCCAGCCGGCGGATCAGCGACACCGTTGCCGCAGCGCGCAGGCCGGCCACCTGGTTGGCCTCGCGCTGCGACTGCAGCACGGTACGGTCGGCATCGATCACCGTCAGGTAATCGACCGCGCCGGCATCGTAGCGGCTACGCGAGATCCGCGCCGCGCGCCGGGCGCCGCCAAGTGCGCCGTCCAGCGCGCCGGCCTGCTGGCTGAGCCAGCGCACGTCCGCCAGGCTGTCTTCCACCTCGCGGAACGCCACCAGCACGGTCTGCCGGTAGCCGGCCACGGATTCCTCGTGCGCGGCACGGGCACCGGCGAGGTTGGCGCTGTTGCGGCCGCCATCGAACACGGTCTGTGCGATGGTGGAGCCGATCAGCGGCCCCAGCGCCCAGGTGCGCGACGACCACTTGAACAGGTTCGACAGGTCCGCCGATTCAAAGCCGAACAGCCCCGTCAGCGTGATGCGCGGGAAGAACGCCGCCTTGGCCACGCCGATGCGCGCGTTGGCCGCGGCCATCTGGCGTTCCGCCGCGGCGATGTCGGGGCGGCGCTCCAGCAGCTCGGACGGCAACCCGGCGGGAATCGCGATCGGCGCCGCGTCGAACGGGCGCGCCGGCAGCGAGAATGCCGCCGGCGGCACGCCGGTCAGCACCGCCAGCGCATGCTCCTGGTTGGCACGGCGGCGTTCGATGCCGGCCAGGTCCGCGCGCGCGGTGCCGAGTTCAGCTTCGGCACGGGCGGGATCCAGGTCGGTGGTCTCGCCGGCGTCATAGCGCTTCTTCAGCAATGACAGCGCATCCTCGCGCAGTTTGATGGTGGCATTGAGCAGGTCGCGCTCGCTGTCCAGCGTGCGCAGCGCGAAGTACGCCTGCGCCACGTCGGCCTGCAGCGCCAGCTGCACCGAGCGGTACAGGTCCTCCGCGGCCTCGCCTTCAGCCCGGGCGGCGTTGACGCTGGACGCGACGCGGCCGAACAGGTCGAGCTCATAGCTGGCGAACGCGCGCGCCTTCAGCACCGTCTGCGGCGGCACCCGCGTGCCGTCAGGCAAGCCTTGCGAGGCCGCCGACGGCTGCGCGCGTGTCGGGTCCAGCCCCACGCTCAGTTGCGGGTACAGGTCCGCCTCAGTGGCACCCGTGAAGGCCCGCGCCTGCTTCAGGCGGGCAGCGGCAATCGCCAGATCCTGGTTGGAGCTGCCAGCCGCGTCGATCAGGCGGTCCAGTTCGGCATCGCCAAAGATCTTCCACCAGTCGCCGCGATGCTGGCCTTCGGCCGGCGTCGCGGTCTTCCATTGCGCGCCTTCGGCCTGGGCGGCCTCGGCCTCCTTGAAGGCCGGCACGGTGGCCGTTTCGGGCACCTTGTAGGTCGGGGCCAGCGAGCAGCCCGCAAGGATCAGCGCTGCCGCCAGGGTCGCCAGCTTAGGCAGCCAATTTGTTGTCGAAAATGCAGGGGCATTCATGTTGATCACCATTATTCAGCCGATGCCGTCAGTTGCGCGCCCTGCTCTTGCGTGGCCGCGCGGCGCTGGCCGCGCGTAGCCAGCAGGCGCAGCGCCACATAGAACACCGGCGTCAGGAACAGCCCGAAGAAGGTCACGCCGAGCATGCCCGCGAACACTGCCACGCCCATGGCATGGCGCATCTCGGAGCCGGCGCCGGTGGAGATCACCAGCGGCACCACGCCCATGATGAAAGCGAACGAGGTCATCAGGATCGGGCGCAGGCGCAGGCGGCTGGCTTCGATCGCGGCCTGCACCACGGTGCGGCCGTGATGCTCCAGTTCGCGCGCAAACTCCACGATCAGGATCGCGTTCTTCGCTGACAAGCCCACCAGCACGATGAAGCCGATCTGCGTGAAGATGTTGTTGTCGCCCTGCGTCAGCCACACCCCGGTCATCGCCGCCAGCAGGCTCATCGGCACGATCAGGATCACCGCCAGCGGCAGCGTCAGGCTTTCGTACTGGGCAGCCAGCACCAGGAACACCAGCAGCACGCACAGCGGGAAGATCCACACCCCCGCATTGCCGGCCAGGATGTCCTGGTAGGTCAGCTCGGTCCATTCGAACTTCATGCCCTTGGGCAGGGTCTCGGCGGCAATGCGCTCGGCCGCGGCCTGGGCCTGGCCCGACGAGAACCCGGGCGCGGGCCCGCCGTTCATGTCGGCGGCGGTAAAGCCGTTGTAGCGCACCACGCTGTCCGGACCAAAGCCCTGCTTGACCTGCACCAGCGACGACAGCGGCACCATGTCGCCGGCGGCGTTGCGCGTCTTCAGCTGCAGGATGTCCTCGGCATGGGCGCGGAACGGCGCGTCTGCCTGCACCTTGACCTGGTAGGTCCGGCCGAACTTGTTGAAGTCGTTGACATAGGCCGAGCCGAGGTAGGTCTGCAGCGTGTCGAACACCTCGGTCACCGGCACGCCCAGCTGCTTGGCCTTGACGCGGTCCAGCTTGACGTCGAGCTGCGGCACGTTGACCTGGTAGTTGCTGAAGATGCCAGTCAGCTCGGGCGTGGCGCGCGCCTTGTTGGCAAACGCGTTGGTGGCCTCGAACAGCGCGTCATAGCCCAGCGCCGCACGATCCTCGATCATCAGCTTGAAACCGCCGATGGTGCCCAGGCCCTGCACAGGCGGCGGCGGGAACACCGCGATAAAGGCATCCTGAACGGCCGCGTACTTCTGGTTCAGGTCGGCCGCGATCGCCGCGCCGGACAGCTCCTTGGTCTTGCGCTCCTCGAACGGCTTGAGCGTGGCGAAGACGATGCCGGCGCTGGGGCTGTTGGTGAAGCCGTTGATCGACAGGCCCGGGAAGGCCACCGCCGATTCCACGCCCGGATGCTTGAGCGCGATATCGCTCATCTTGCGGATCACGTCCTCGGTGCGGTCCAGCGTGGCGCCGTCCGGCAGCTTGGCAAAGCCCACCAGGTACTGCTTGTCCTGCGCCGGCACAAAGCCCTTGGGCACCAGCTGGAACACGCCCCAGGTCAGCGCCAGCATCACCGCGTAGACCCCGAATACCGAGCCCTTGCGGCGGATCACGCCCTTCACCCCACGGCCATAGCTTTCAGCGCTGCGGCCGAAGAAGCGGTTGAAGCGCTTGAAGAAACCGCCGAACACGCGGTCCATCCAGCGCGACAACCAGTCCTTGGGCGCGTCATGGCTCCTGAGCAGCAGTGCCGACAGCGCCGGCGACAGCGTCAGCGAGTTGAACGCCGAGATGATGGTCGAGATCGAGATGGTCAGCGCGAACTGCTTGTAGAACTGGCCGGTCAGGCCCGTCATGAAGGCCAGCGGCACGAACACGGCGATCAGCGTCAGCGCGATGGCGATGATGGGGCCGCTGACTTCGCGCATGGCCTTGTAGGTGGCCTCCTTCGGCGTCAGCCCCTCTTCGATATTGCGCTCGACGTTTTCCACCACCACGATCGCATCATCGACCACGATACCGATGGCCAGCACCAGCCCGAACAGCGACAGCGCGTTGATCGAGAAGCCGAACGCATGCATCAGCCCGAAGGTACCGACGATCGACACCGGCACCGCCAGCAGCGGGATGATCGACGCGCGCCAGGTCTGCAGGAACAGGATCACCACCAGCACCACCAGCGCGATGGCCTCGAACAGCGTATGCGTCACCGCCTCGATGGAGTGGCGCACGAACTGCGTGGGGTCATAGACGATGCTGTAGTCGATGCCGTCCGGGAAGTTCTGCTTGAGCTCTTCCATGGTCTTGCGCACGTCATCCGAGATCTGGATGGCGTTGGAGCCCGGCGCCTGGAAGATGGGAATGGCCACGGCCGGCTTGTTGTCCAGCAGCGAGCGCAGTGCGTACTCAGACGCGCCCAGCTCGATGCGGGCAACGTCCTTCAGGTACGTGACGGCACCGTCTGCGGAAGTGCGCACGACGATATCGGCGAACTCCTCCACCGTGCTCAGGCGGCCCTGCGCATTGACCGACAGCTGCAGGTCCGCGCCCGGCAGCGCCGGCGACTGGCCGATCACGCCGGCCGCCACCTGCACGTTCTGCTCGCGGATGGCCCTGACCACGTCGCTGGTGGCGAGCTGGCGCTCGGCCATCTTCTCCGGATTGAGCCAGACGCGCATGGCGTAGTCGCCCGAGCCGAACAGCTGCACCTGGCCCACGCCCTGCAGGCGCGCCAGCCGGTCCTTGACGTTGATCACCGCGTAGTTGCGCAGGTAGGTCATGTCATAGCGGTCGTTGGGCGAGACCAGGTGGACCACCATGGTCAGGTCCGGCGAGCTCTTGACCGTGGTGATGCCCAGCCGGCGCACGTCTTCCGGCAGGCGCGGCTCGGCCTGCGAGACGCGGTTCTGCACCAGCTGCTGGGCCTTGTCCGGGTCGGTGCCCAGCTTGAAGGTCACGGTCAGCGTGAGCAGGCCGTCGCTGTTGGACTGCGAAGACATGTACAGCATGTCTTCGACGCCGTTGATCTGCTCTTCCAGCGGCGAAGCCACGGTCTCGGCAATCACCTTGGGGTTGGCGCCCGGAAACTGCGCGCGCACCACCACCGACGGCGGCACCACTTCCGGGTACTCCGAGATCGGTAGCTTGAACATCGATATGGCGCCAATCAGGAAGATCAGCACCGACAGCACCCCCGCGAAGATGGGGCGGTCGATAAAAAATTTAGAGAGATTCATCTTGGTCTCTGCAAAAACGCTCCCCTGGCGGCCCGCCATGGCGGGCACCATCAACTGCTTTGGGAGCGAAAAAAACTAGGGGCGCTGGGTGTGCGGGTTCACGTGGTTACCATAAGCGACGGAATCAAACATCGCTCAGGCCGGCTCCCTCTCCCCTCAGCGGGAGAGGGGAGCAAACCATCGGCTCGCATGACT
Source organism: Cupriavidus sp. FW305-27 (assembly GCF_058787995.1). NCBI lineage: Bacteria > Pseudomonadati > Pseudomonadota > Betaproteobacteria > Burkholderiales > Burkholderiaceae > Cupriavidus > Cupriavidus sp. FW305-27. The sequence continues at coordinate 39,693 of NZ_JBYTAG010000006.1, read as the reverse complement.
CAGCTCACCGGCTTCACGTCGGCTTCGCCCTTCTCGCTCGCAGCCTGCTTGCGGTCAGGCGTAGTGCCGCGTGGTTCCAGTTCGCTGCGGAAGGCCATCGCCACCGGCTTGGGCTGGACCGTGTCGCCCGGCCGCACGCGCTGCAGGCCATTGACGACGATGGTCTCGCCCGGCTTCAGGCCCTTGCGCACCACGCGCAGGCCGTCATGGTTAGGCCCCAGTTCCACTTCGCGGTAGACCAGCTTGTTGGTCTTGTCGACCACCAGCACGAACTTCTTGCCCTGGTCGGTGCCGATGGCGCGGTCATTGACCAGCACCGCCGCATGCGGCGCGCCGCCGCCCAGCTTGACCTTGGCGTACAGTCCCGGCAGCAGGCGCCCGTCTTCGTTCTGGAACACCGCGCGCACGCGGATGGTGCCGCTGCGCGGGTCCAGGCGGTTGTCGACCGACTGGATCTTGCCCTCATGCGGATTGCCGTCCTCGTTGGCCAGGCCCAGGTAGACCGGCAGGTTGGGCTGGCCACCGCCGGCACCCGGCGCGGTGTAGCGCAGGTAGCTCTGCTCGTCGATCTCGAAACTGGCATAGATCGGCGACACCGACACCACCGTGGTCAGGGCCGGCGAGCCCGTGCCCGCAGCCACCAGGTTGCCGACGGTGATCTCGGCGCGCGACACGCGCCCGGCGACCGGCGCGGTGATGCGGGTGTAGGCCAGGTTCAGGCGTGCGGTTTCCAGCTGCGCCTGGGCAGCCCGCACGTTGGCACTGGTTTCGCGGGCCGCGTTGATGCGCTCGTCGAACTCGCGCTTCGAGATCGCGTTGTCGTCCAGCAGCCGCTGGGCGCGCGTCTGTTCGCTCTGCGCATGGGCGGCGCGCACCTGCGCCGCGCCCAGCGCGGCGTCGGCACGGGCGACTTCCGCGGCATAAGGACGCGGGTCAATCGTGAAGAGCGGGTCGCCCTTCTTCACCAGCGCGCCCTCGCGGAAGTGCACGGCGTCAATGGTGCCGCCGACGCGCGGGCGGATCTCGACGCGCTCCACGGCCTCGACCCGTCCGGAGAACTCATCCCACTCGGTGATGGTCTGGCCGACCACGGCGGCCACTTCAATCGCCGGCGCGGGCGGCGGGGTGTTGGCATGGGCTTCGCCTCCATGCCACGGGCGCAAGATCGAGCCGGCCACGCCGGCGCCCAGCACCACGACGATGGCGAGGGCAATCAAAGTACGTCGTTTCTGCTGCTGCATTTCTCAAACTCCTGGATCGGGTTTTCTTCAACCGGAAAAGCAAATGGCCGAACGCCGCCTGCCGGTCCGCGTGGGCGGACCGGAACCATGGCCAAACTGATGGTCGGACTTAGGACCGCTTGCGTGTCGCGGCGGTCCTGGCTCTGGCCGAAACAGAGCCGGCTGGCGGTTGTCTGGAGCGGCTCAGCCGGCGGGCTTGGCTCCAGGCCGGCTGGCGTTGGCGTCAGCGCGGCGTTCAGTCAGGGATGAGGTATCGTCGGCCGCGGCCAGACATCGCCGCAGGAACCGCGCACCTTCGTCGACCCATGCCTGACAGCTGTCATGGGCCTCTTCCACGCCGTCGCCGCAGGCGCCGGGCATGATCATGGCCTGGGCCGGCACACCGGCCTTGGCCAGGCGCCCGGCGAAGGCTTCGCCTTCGGCACGCAGCGCGTCGTATTCAGCCACCTGGACCAGCGTGGGCGGCAGCCCGGCCAGGCGCGAGGCCAGCGCCGGGGCGGCATACGGATGCACCGTATCCGCCGGCGTCGGCAGGTAATCGCGATAGTTGTCGGCCAGGCGCCGCAGGGTGTCCATCGGCACCTGCCCGCCGTCGAACCCCGCGCAGGACGCATGCTGCAGGCACGGGTCCGTCACCGGGCGGATCAGCCATTGCCCGCGCGGTTGCGCGGTGCCGCGGTCGCGCAGCATCTGCGCCAGCGCGATCGCCAGGTTGCCCCCGGCCTCCTCGCCCACCAGCGCAAAGCGGATCTTGTCCAGCTTCAGCCGCCGGGCATTGCGCAGCACCCACTGCACCGTGCTGTGCGCGTCCTCCGGCGCCGCCGGGAACGGATGGTCCGGCGCCAGCGAATACGCCGGCGTTACCACCACCGCCGGCACCGTGGTGGCCAGGTCCTGCACCAGATGGCATGCGTGTTCCAGGCCGCCTTCGACGAAGCCGCCGGCATGCAGGTACACCAGCCAGGGCAGCAGCGCGGCGCCCTCGGCGCCCGGCGCCGGATAGCCCGCCGGGTAGCACACCCGAACCAGGATCTCGCGCCCGTCACTGGTCACCGTATGCTCGGCCACGCGCACCTGCCCCTGCCCGGCTGCCGTGGGGGCAGAGGCGGCGCTGGCTGCATCAGGGCGTTGGCCTGGCTTCTCGGACATGGCGTTGGCGCACGGCGGAAACAATGCGCTTGAGTGTTGCGATGCAACGGATTATGGTGATTGACGAGGATGGGATAAAGCGAGAGATCGCCAATGCACTGTTCCGGGATTGGAATAATCGCAAACCGCCCCGTCATGCCACTGAAACCGCATATCCCCACGCATGACAAGGTCTTGGATTTTGTGATTCACTGCGGCTCTCGGCACGCGCGGCGGTCTGCCAGGCCGGTGCGCGCCCGATCAGAAATCCATGCCGGAACCCGCGCCCAGCCAGCGCGCAGTCCCTGTACCAGCCAGCCGGCAGACTCCCCACAACAACAACCAGCATGGCCACGTGCGTCACGAGCGCGCGCGGCACGCCGTTCGGATCTATCGTCGGAACCTCATCATGGACCGTCTCGTATCAATGCAGGCATTCACCCGGGTCGTGGACGTCGGCAGCTTTGCGCGCGCCGCGGAATCGATGGACTTGCCCAAGGCCACGCTGACCCGCCTGATCCAGAACCTGGAAACCCACCTGGGCGTCAAGCTGCTGCACCGGACCACGCGCCGCATCAGCGTGACCAACGACGGCGCGGCCTATTACGAACGGTGCGTGCGCATCCTGGCCGATGTCGAGGAAGCCGAGCAGTCGCTGACGCGGCAGAACAACTCGCCACGCGGCACGCTGTCGGTGGACACCACCGCGGGGCTGGCGCAGCTGGTGCTGGTGCCCCACCTGCACGAATTCTTCCAGGCCTACCCGGACCTGAAGCTGGACCTGACCATCAACGGCAAGCCGATCGACCTGCTGCAGGAAGGCGTGGACGTGGTGCTGCGCGTGGGCACGCCGGTCGAGGAATCCATGGTGGCCCGCCGCATCGGCCATGTACAACTGGCGTTCTACGCCTCGCCGATCTACCTGAACCGCTTCGGCACCCCGCACGACCTGGCCGAACTGGCCCAGCACAAGGCGGTCAATTTCCTGTCCAACCGCACCGGCCGTGAGATGCCGTGGCCCATGGCGCGCGGCATGGAGCGCAGCGAGGTGCTGCTGCCGTCGGCCATTTCCACCAACGATGCCGATGTCTACATGGGCTGCGCCCTGGAAGGCCACGGCGTGGCACGGGTCTCGCGCGCCATGGCCGAGCCCTATGTGGCCAGCGGCCGGCTGGTGGAGGTCATGACCGACTGGCAGACCGAAGAACTGCCGATCTCGGCGATGTATCCGCAGAACCGGCACCTGTCGGCCAAGGTGCGGGTGTTCGTCAACTGGGCAGCGGACCTGTTCTCGCGCCACCCGCACTTTGGTGCGGCACAGCAGCGGCTGGCAGCCGCAGCCTGATGGCGTGATTGGCTAGTGTCCTGTTCCGTATCTACGGAACAGGACACTAGTGCACTCAGTCTAGTGCGGCATGTAGGACAAAACCGGAAATCGGCCTGGCGCCGGCCAGCCTATACTGTTTCTTCCGAAATCATGACAAGAAGAGGAGTCCGATGAAACAAGTGCTTCCCCCCCTGGCGGCCTGCATCGCCGCGACCATTGCACTGGCCGGCTGCGCCGGCTCCGGCATGAGCTCCTCGTCTGCGGCCAGCGCGTCCGGCACCAGCGCCAGCAGCAGCGCCAGGGCGGCGGCCACGCTCCAGCCCAAGAGCGGCAGCAATACTGGCGGCACCGTGACCTTCCAGCAGCAGCCCGGCGGCGTGATGATGACTGCGGCGATCACCGGCCTGCCGCCCAACTCCGTGCACGGCTTCCACGTCCATGAGAAGGGCGACTGCTCCGCGCCTGACGCGATGAGCGCGGGCGGCCACTTCAACCCGACCGGCAAGCCCCACGGCCAGATGACCATGCCCGACCACCATGCCGGCGACATGAACAACGTCACCGCGGACGCCAGCGGCAACGTTCGCGTCAGCATGCTGCTGCCGGACCTGACCGTTGGCACGGGCGCCAACGGGGTGATCGGCCGCGCGGTGGTGGTACACAAGGATCCGGACGACTACAAGACGCAGCCGACCGGTAATGCGGGCGGGCGGATTGCTTGCGGGGTTGTCGCGGCTTCGTAAGTCGTAGGCTCACTACCGGCGCGTCCAGCGACTGCGGGTGGACTCCCTCTCCCGCAAGCGGGAGAGGGGGAGCAGACCGTCGGCATGGAAATTCTTCCGCGCCTCAATACCCCTTGAAATTCGCATTCACCCGCTGCCGCAGGTAGTCCCCCGCGCTGATCGGCGGATACTTGCCACCCGGCCCTTCGATCATCGCACCTCGGTTGGCCTGGCAGAAGAACGCCATGCTGTAGCGCGGGCCCATGTATTCATCCGGCGCGGGATTGCGCACGCGGTGGAAGTTCGACGGCAGCCGGTCGTCGCTCCAGCGCATCAGCATGTCGCCAATATTGCAGGTGATGACTTCCTCGTCCGGCTCGATCGGGGTCCATGCCTGCGCCTCCATCTCCTTGCCGGGGCAGACCTGCAGCCCGCCCTGGCCGGGGCGCTGGAACAGCAGCGTCAGGCAATCGAAATCCGTATGCGCGCCGGCGCGCCAGAGCTCCAGCTTGTCGCGCAGTTCGGGCGGGATCGCGTAGTAGTGCAGCAGCCGCAGCGTGCTCTGGTAGTCCGGCGCCCGCGGATCGTGCGCCTGCGTGAAGAAGTCGCTGGCAAAGCCGAGCTTGCCGGCGAAGCATGACAGCACCTTCATGCCCACCTCCCAGCATTGCGCCTCGAAGGCAAGCATGGTGGCGCGAAAGCCTTCCAGTTCGTCATCGCCGGGCCACAGCCCGGCCATGTGCGGGCGCGTGATCTGGTAGGACTCCTTCTGGTCCGGGGTGCCGGTCGAGGGGCGCACCTGCGCGCGGCTTTCCCAGCCGGCGTTGTTGGCCTTCTGCAGCGGGTATTGCGCCTTGACGGCGTCAGGCAGCGCGAAGAAGCGCTCGGTCATGGCAAAGGCTTCGCGCACGCTGGTCAGGTCGATGCCGTGGTTGGCGATCTGGAAGAAGCCGACGTCGACCGATGCCTGCCACAGTTCGTCGGCGATCTGCGCCTTGCGCCGCGCGTAGTCGGACAGGTCGATGCGGCGGATCTCGCGCTGGCGGGTTTCCGAACCGAACGCGCCCATGCGCGATTCGCGGTGGAGTTCGGCCAGGGCGTAGGCGGTGTCTGGTTGGCTCATGGTGTTCCTTGTGCAAAGCGGGTCAGGGATTGGCCCCTCGCCGGCACAGGCAGACCACCATGGCAACGCACGCCGGGACAACGCGCTCCTGAGGTCGCCTGTGCCAGCCTGCGCGATGGCGAGAGGCACGGACTTCAAGAGCAATTCCCGGCCATCCGGCGTGCGTCTGCGACGCGCCGCGCGGATGGTGAACGCTTCTACTCTTGCCCGAGGTTATGCAGGTTCCGGGCCAGGGGTTTTTGCACCGGGATCGCAGCGATTGCGCCGGGGCTTGCGCCGTGATGGCGCATGCCGGGCAACGGCTTGGTGCATGGCGCCGCGCAGCGCCCGGCACGGATCCTGCTGAAACCGCAGCGGAGTAGAAGCGTTCAGCGGCACGCCGCCCGGAAATTGCTCCCGATGATGTGCACGGTCCCCGCGCATGCCCTGGCCGCATGCCGGCGCGGCGTGGTGCCGGCGTCCTGGGAGGCCACGCTCTCCTTCCGCACCCGCGCCACCGGCCCGCGCACGCATCGTCCAGTGACATTCGTTCCGGAGAAAGACATGCGTCGCCGTTCCTTCCTGCGCGCCACTGGCGCCACCGCCCTGCTTGCCGCCGCCCCGTTCGCGGTGCCCCATGTCCGCGCGGCGGGCTCGCTGCAGAAGTTCAAGTTCAATCTCGGCTGGAAGGTGGAAGCCTCGGGCGCGGGGTTCCTGCTGGCGCACCAGCGCGGCTACTACAAGGACGCCGGGCTGGACGTCACCATCGATACCGGCAACGGCTCGGCCTCGGCCATCAGCCTGGTCGCGGGCGGCGCCTATGACTGCGCCTCGGCCGACCTCGCGGCGATGATCGAATTCAACACCACCAATCCGTCCGCCGCGCTCAAGGCGGTGGCCATCCAGTATGACCTGAATCCGAACGCGATCCTGGTGCGCAAGGGCAGCGGCATCGTCAGGCCAGCGGACCTGGCCGGCAAGTCCATCCTGGGCCAGCCGTTCAATGCCTCGCGCAAGCTGTTCCCGGTCTTCGCCAGGGCACAGGGTTTCGACCCCGGCGGCGTGAAGTGGGAGAGCGTCACGCCCGATATCGGCGACACGCGCTTCGTCAAGGGCGACTTCGATGCCGCCGCCTACTTCTTCTTCACCGGCCTGGTGAACCTGAAGGCGCGCGGCATGGGGCCAGAGAGGATCACCGTGTTCCGCTTCTCGGACTACGGCATGAAGTCCTACGGCAACGGGCTGGTGGCCAACCGCAAGAGCATGACATCCGATCCGGAGGTGATGAAGGCCTTCGTCAAGGCCTCTACCCGCGGCTGGCTCGACGCCATTGCCAATCCCGCCGCGGGCGGTGCCGCGGTCAAGGCGCGCGAGCCGCTGGCCGACCAGGCGCTGGAGACTGAGCGCCTGCGCCTGATCGTCGACGGCACCATGAAGACGCCCGACACCCGGCGCGACGGCTGGGGCGCGGCCACGCCGGCACGGCTGCAGGCAACGCTGGATGAAACCGTCGGCGCCTTCGGCATCAAGGCGCCGCTGACGGTGGCGGACATCTGGACTGACCAGTTCCTGCCAGCGCCATCGGACCGCCGCCTCAAGGCGTAAGGAGAGCACGCCCGTCTCTATATCGTCCCTGGCCTGAGCGATGCGCCGGAGCCCCGTGGCGCGCCACCACTTCCCGCTCCCGGTGCGTAATTAAGCCCGCGGCCCGCGCGGCATGGCAACATGGCGGCATTGCCGTAACGATCGGACCCCGCGAGGGGCCCGACAGGACCCGCCATGCCATCGCCGACAGACGCCGCGTTCGCCCCCCACCGCCGCCTGCGTGCCAATTCGCTGCTGCTGTGCTGTGCCGCCCTGCTCGGCGGCTGCGCCTTGCCGCCGCTGGATCCCCGCACCGAATCCTTTGCGCTGACGCCCGCCGAATCCCAGGCCACTCCGCTGGGCCAGGCGGTGGCCGGCGAAGTGGCGCGCCATCCGGGCCTGAGCGGCATCCATCCGCTCGAGAATGCCTACGCTGCCTTTGCCGCGCGCGTGCATCTGGCGCGCACCGCGCAGCGCACGCTAGACGTCCAGTACTACATCTGGCGCGACGACCTGACCGGCACCCTGCTGCTGGAAACGTTGCATGAAGCCGCCGACCGCGGCGTGCGCGTGCGCCTGCTGCTTGACGACAACGGCATCGCCGGCATGGACGAATGGCTGGCGGCCATGGACGCGCATCCGCAGGTCGAGGTGCGGATATTCAACCCGTTCGTGATCCGCCACCCCAAGGCGCTCAATTTCCTGACTGATTTCCGGCGCCTGAACCGGCGCATGCACAACAAGTCCTTCACCGCCGACGGCGTCGCCACCATCATCGGCGGGCGCAATGTCGGCGACGAATACTTCGGCGCCACCGATGGCGTGCTGTTTGCCGACCTCGACGTGATCGCCATCGGGCCCGCGGCCGGCGACGTGGCGCACGATTTCGACCGCTACTGGTCCAGTGCGTCGGCCTACCCGGTGGACCGGCTGGTGCCGCCGGTCAGCGTCGAACGGCTGCAGGCGCTGGTCAGCAATGCCCGCGCAGTCGAGCAGAACCCCGCTGCCGCCGCCTACCTGGCCGCGGTGCGCGACCTGCCTGACGTGCAGCGGATGCTGGACGGCACGCTGCGGTTCCAGTGGGCAAGAACGCGCATGGTCAGCGACAACCCGGCCAAGGCTCTCGGCGAGGCATCGCGCGACACCCTGGTGGCGCACCAGCTGCGTGAAATCCTGGGCGACCCGCAGCGCGAGCTTGACCTGGTCTCGCCCTACTTCGTGCCATCGACGGGCGGCACGTCCTATTTTGCCGACATGGCCAGGCGCGGCGTGGCGGTGCGCGTGCTGACCAATGCGCTGGAAGCCACCGACGTGGCCGCCGTGCATTCGGGCTATGCCAAGCGGCGCAAGGCACTGCTGGAAGCTGGCGTGGACCTGTATGAACTGCGCCGCTCGGCCGCGCCCGGCAAGAAGGAAGAGCGCGCCGGCCCCTTTGGCAGCTCAGGCTCCAGCCTGCACGCCAAGACCTTTGCCGTCGACGGCACCCGGGTCTTCGTGGGCTCGTTCAATTTCGACCCGCGCTCGGCCACGATCAACACCGAACTGGGCTTCGTCATCGACAGCCCGGATCTGGCCGGCCGGATCGAATCCACCTTCGCCAGCGTGGTGCCGCGCGCGGCCTACCAGGTCAAGCTCGATGAAACCGGCAAGCTGTACTGGCTGGAACGGCGCGACGACGAAGTCATCCGCCACGACACCGAGCCGAACACCAGCTGGTGGCGCCGGCTTGGCATCTGGTTCCTGTCGATCCTGCCGATCGAGTCGATGCTGTAGAACGGGTTCCCGGGGGCACCGCCCCTCAGATCTGGTCGAGCAGGCTGCGCACCACATCGGCCAGCCGGCCGGCGCGCTGGCGCCCCTTGGTGTCCAGCGCCATGCCGCTGCCGCCGGCCAGCGCCTTCAGGCCAAACAAGGCATCGCCCACGTCGCGCCAGGCCGGGTAATCGGCGTGGATTTTTTCCAGCGCGGCGGCACCGGCGGCCACCTGCGCGGGTGCGGGGGTGCGGCCGGCGGCCAGGTCTTCCAGTGCCGTGGCCGCGTCCAGCAAGCCTTTGCGGTTCATCTCTGTCTCCCCCTGCAAGGTCTCTTTTGTCATGGCCGCCGCATGCGGGCAGCCATGACACTGTAGCAGGCTTGCCGGGAGGGGCAACCGGGCGCCGGCAATGCAGGCCTGGCGGCGCCGGCTCAGTTGCGCCCGATATCCTGCAGGATGCGGGTCATCAGGTACAGGCGCGGCACGATCGAGTCCAGTTCGATGTACTCGTCACGGGCGTGATAGCCGAAGCCGGCCAGCCCGAAGCTTTCCACCACCGCGGGCTTGCCCGAGCGCGCGGCATAGCTGGCGTCAGTGGCGCCGCCGGTGCCTTCGGCCAGGGCCAGCGTGCGGCCGTCCAGCTCGGCGTAGATCTCCTGCGCGCGCTTGGCCAGCGCGCGGCCGCGCGCGTCGGCCACGAACGGCGGGCGGCCCTCTTCCATCGTCACCGTGGTCTGCGTCTCCGGCACCAGCTGGCCGGACTTGACCTTGTCCTGCAGCGCCACCTTCAGCTTCTCGGCGGCGCCGGCCGCGGTGGTGCGCACATCGCCGTAGGCGACAGCGCTTTCCGGGATCTGGTTGCGCACCGTGCCGGCCTGCGCCTGGGTCCAGTTCAGCTGCGAGCCCGGCACCAGGCTGGCGGTGTCGCGCGTCTGCTGCAGCTGGTGGGCGAGTTCGAGCAGCGCATTGCGGCCGCGCTCCGGCGCGGCGCCGGCGTGGGATGCTCGGCCCTTGACCTGCATCGTGGCGGTGGCGGTGCCGGAAGCGCCCAGCAGCAGCGACTCGGCCTTGACCACGTCCTTGGCCGCGGTCGGCTCGCACGACAGCACCACGTCGTGCTGCGCGGCCAGCGCGGCGATGGCTTCGCCGGAGCCGACCGAGCCGACCTCCTCGTCCGGGTTGAACAGCACCGTGATCTGCGCATAGTCGCGCCAGCCCTGGTTCTTCAGGATCTCCAGCGAGTGCAGGATCACGGCGATGCCGCCCTTGTCGTCGGCAATGCCCGGCCCGTACAGCCGGTTGCCTTCCTCGCGGATGGGCTGCGTGGCGAGGGTGTTGTCCGGATACACCGTGTCCATGTGGGCAATCAGCATGATGCGGCGCTTGCCGGTACCGGTGAAGGTGGCCTTGACCATGGTGCCCGGACCCTTGGTGACGGGCATGCGTTCAACCTTCGCGCCCAGCGCCTGCAGGCGCTTCTCGGTATAGCCGGCCATCTGCGCCAGCCCCTTCGCGTTGGCGCTGCCGGATTCGATCGACACCATCTCCTTGAGCGACTGCACCAGCGCGGGCTGGGCCGACTGCGCGGCGGACAGCAGCGCGGCATCGGGCTGGGCGGCACTGGCCAGGGTACCGGCCCCGGCAAGCGTCAGGGCGGCGGCAACGGCAACGTGGCGAACGGAAAACGGCATGGAATCTCCTCGGATTGGTCTTGTTGGTGCCATGCCCCGGCGCACGGGCGGCGCCGCGGCACAACGGCACGATGCTAGCCCTTGCCAGAACCTTAGGGGAGGATCAATATCGCCAATCCGGATGCCGATCCCGCCACGACATCCTGCCAACTCTTCGCGCCATGCACCCGACCACGCCCCCAGGCATGCCCGCCGCCATCGCGCCGCCGTCACAGAACATCCCGCTGCATGTCCGCCTGCTATGGCTGCCGCAAGCCATGCCGGGCAGCCTGTTCACCACGCTCGACGTGCTCCGCACCGTGGCCGGCGTCGCCAGCCTGCAGCGGCCCGACGCCGCGCCCACGCTGAGCTGGCAGCTGTGCGGCAGCAACGGGCGCACGCTGGCGGCGGACCTGCCGGGGCTGGTGTCCTCCACCCGGCGCGCACGGGCCGCGGACCGCCGCACGCTGCTGGTGATCCCGGCCCTGCTGGCCAGCAATGCGCTGCAGCTGGGCGAGATCGTGAAGCGCGATGCCGCGGCGCTGCGCCTGGTGGAACGCCATGCGCAGGCCGGCGGCTGGATCGCGGCGTGTTCGTCGGGGATGGTCTTTCCGCTGCAGCTGGGGCTGCTCGACGGCGCCAGGACCGGCGCGCCGTGGATGTACCAGAGCTGGATGATGCGCCAGTATCCGCATTGCGACCTGGGCAGCGACCAGGCCATGAGCGTGCACCAGCGTGTGTTCTCGTGCGTGGCGCCGGCGCTGCAGGTGGAATTCATGCTGCGCGTGCTGGGCCACCTGCACGACCCGGACCTGGCACAGGCGGCGTCGCGGCTGATGCTGTTCCAGCCCGAGCGCCAGCGCAACGTGCCGGCACTGGTGTCGCAACGCTGGCTCAGCCGCACCGCCGACAGCCCGGTGTATCGCGCCATCCAATGGCTGCAGGACCATGTGTCCGAGCCCTACAAGCTGGCCGCGGTGGCCCAGGCGGCCGCGGTCAGCGAACGCACGCTGCTGCGGCATTTCCGCCAGGTCACCGGGCTGAGCCCGCTGGACTACCTGCACACCCTGCGCGTGGAGCGCGCACGCATGCTGCTGGAAGTCACGCTGCACGGCACGCAGGGCATTGCCGAAGCCTGCGGCTACAGCGACGCCGCCGCGTTCCGGCGGCTGTTCCAGCGCACCACGGGCATGTCGATGTCAGACTATCGCGCCCGCTTTGCGCTGCGGGCGCGGCGGCGCTACTGGCGCATGGAAGATGCCGCGGTACGGCGCGGCACCGGGGAGTGACCGCGCCCAGGGCAGCGCTCAGGTGCGCAAGGCGATGTGGTTGACCACGTTCTCAACGCCCTGCACGTACCATGCGTCGCGCTCGGCCTGGCGCCGCGTGTCCTCGCTGGCGACGCAGCCTTCCAGCGTCACCACGCGGTTCTCGGTGCGCGCGCTGACCTGGCCGGCATCAATGAAGGGATCAGTCTCCAGCACCAGCATCAGTGCCTCGGTGATTTCGTCGTCGCGGTCGGCTTCGGCGGGCGCTACCACCAGTTCATTGACCACGCAGCGGCAACCGCGCGACCACCAGGCCAGCACCCCTGCCAGGCGCATGTGCGACAGGCTGATTACCTGCCCCCACAGCGTGACCACGCCGTCGTGCACTTCCACTTCAATCCAGCCGCTGCGTTCGCCCACGGCTTCGCGCATGGCCTCGGGCTTGCCCTTGACGCGCGCGCAGATCCTGCAATTGCGGAAATCGATGGCATTGAGCAGGCGCTCGCACACCGCGTCGCGCAGTTCGCCGTCGCCTACCTGCATGCCGCCATTGGCCACGCGCAGGTGATCAATCACGCTGGTTACACCGTCCACGCGCCGCACCGTCGCCGCGGCCCGGGTCTTGTCGACGATATCGGCCACCTCGCCTTCCAGGATCAGCGCGCCGTCGGAAAGCCGCAACTGGATGGTGGGATGGAGGACATGACCCTGATAAGGCACATGCGCCAAGGCTGCGCGCGCCTGCGTCAGCACCGCTTCGCTACTCTGCATTTTGTTCGCCTCGCCCGATTGGTCTGGAGATGGAAGACGCGCGCCCCTGCCTGCAGGCGCGCCTTGCGCGGCGCCGCAGGCTCCTTCACCCCCGGGGCCTGGCAACCGCTTCCTCATTATAGGAAGCGGTCCGGGAACGGCTCAGGCCTCAGGCAGCGGCCGCCTCGCGCGCGCGGGCCACTTCCTGGTTGCGCAGGATAAAGCGCTGGACCTTGCCGCTGGGGGTCTTGGGCAGCTCGACGACGAACTCGATCTCGCGCGGGTAGGCATGGGCGGCCAGGCGCTTACGCACGTGCTGGCGCAGCGCCTCGGCCAGTTCCGGCGCGGCGCGATATTGCGGGTCCAGCACGACAAAGGCCTTGATCAGCTCGGTGCGCTCCGGATCGGGCTTGCCGATCACCGCGGCCTCGACCACGGCCGGGTGCTCGATCAGCGCGCTTTCCACGTCGAACGGGCCCACGCGGTAGCCAGAGGTGGTGATGACGTCGTCGGCCCGGCCTATGAAGCTGATGCTGCCGTCGTCATTCAGCTCGGCGGAATCGCCGGTCAGGTAGTAGCCGCCGGCAAACCCGCTGGTGGGCGTGCCGTGATAGCCGCCGAACCAGCACATCGGCGAGCGCTTCAGGTCCAGCGCCAGCGTGCCCGGCCGGCCCGGCGGCAGTTCGCGCTGTTCATCGTCCACCACCACCACGCGGTGCCCGGGGCTGGCAAAGCCGGCCGCGCCCATGCGCACCGGATGCGCCAGCGCATGGTGGTTGCACAGCACCATGCCCAGCTCGGTCTGGCCGTAGTGGTCGTGGATGGTCACGCCCAGCTCGCTGGCGAACCAGCGGATCACTTCCGGGTTGAGCGGCTCGCCCGCGCTGCTGACCGCGCGCAGCCGCCCGCGCAGCGGGCCTGACACGGCCTCGCCCGCGGCGATCAGCAGCCGGTATGCCGTGGGCGAGCCGGCCAGGTTGGTGATGCCGTACTTGCGGATCACACGGCATGTGCTCTCCACGGTGAACGGGCCATCGTAGAAGGTGGTGGGATGGCCCAGCGCCAGCGGGCCCGTGACCGCGTAATACAGGCCATAGGCCCAGCCCGGATCGGCCAGGTTCCAGAAAGCGTCTTCCGCGCGCAGGTCGACCGCGTCGCTCATATAGCCGGCAAACGCGGCAATGGCCTTGAGCGGCACCAGCAGCGGCTTGGCCGGGCCGGTGGTGCCGGAGGTGAACATCATCAGGAAGGGGTCGTCGCCCCGGCGCGGCACCGGCTCGAACGACGCCGGCTGGCGTTCCAGTTCGGCCCAGAAGCTGAAGTCGCCGCGCACCAGGCCGCGGCCCTTGTCGCCGGCCACGGTGACAATGGCGGGACAGCCATCCACGTCATCCAGCTTGGGGCGGTTGGCGCCATCGGTGACCACAACCTTCGCGCCGGACGCATTGAGCCGGTGCTCGATGGCCTTGGGGCCGAAGGCCGTGAACAGCGGCTGGTACACCGCGCCGGCGCGCCAGGTGCCGAGAATCGTCACCAGCAGTTCCGCATTGCGCGGCAGCAGGCCCGCCACGCGGTCGCCCGGCTGCACGCCCTGCGCCTTCAGGAAGCCGGCAAACTGCGCGGACAGTGCCTGCAGCTCGGTAAAGGTCCAGCTGCGCGAATTGCCGTCTCGCCCTTCCCAGAACAGCGCGATACGGCCCGGCAGCGCGTGGCGGTCGCAGCATTCGACGCAGGCGTTCATTGCCTCCTGGCTGCCGTGCAGTTGCCGTGCCACGGCGTCGTCATAGGAAAATCCGTCGAAGGCTTGGGCGTAGTCGCGCATGATGTCTCCTGTATTCCGGCTGGTGCCTTTTGGTAGGTGGCCGCTGCGCGCGGGGTGCCGGCGCGCAACGGCTGCCGCAAGAGTGTGCGCGAGCGCCACGGGAGCAGGCAATAACCGATTCCGCCAGCGCGGCTGACGGTTTTTGCCATCCCTGCCGTGAACCCTGACGCACCTCCGGGCACCCTTGACGCGGCACCGCCCGGCGCCGACGATACGGGCATCGCCGCCAGGAGACAGCGCATGTGCACCAACTACGCCCCGGTCCAGAGCCGGATCCTGCGCGAGATCTTCGGCGTGGAACCGCCGCCGGGGCTGTACAAGGCTGAAACCTATCCGGACTACGCGGCGCCGATCGTGCGCGCCGCGGACGATGGCACGCGCAGTGGCGCTCTGGCCTCGTTCGGCATGGTGCCGCGCCCGCGCATCCCGCCCGGCGCACGGCGCTTTGACACCACCAATGCCCGCAGCGAGACCGTGGGCGAACGCCCCGCCTTTGCGCGCTACTGGCGCCAGGGCCAGCTGTGCCTGGTGCCGGCCACGGCGTTCTATGAGTTTGCGTATCCCGAAGATGCAGCGCCCGGCGGCCCGCCCGGCAAGCCGGTGCGCTGGCGCGTCTGGCTGCCCGGCGAGCCGGCCTTCGGCATTGCGGGCCTGTGGCGCAGCTGGCCGGACCAGTCGCTGTCCTTCACCATGCTGACCATCAACTCGGCCCAGCACCCGGTGATGCAGCGCTTTCACAAGCCGGGCGAGGAAAAGCGGTCAGTGGTGATCGTGCCGCGTGAACAGTGGGACGACTGGCTCGCCTGCCGCGATCCCGAGGTCGCGCGCACCTTCCTGACGCTCTGGCCCGCAGACGCCATGCGGGCCGAACCGGCGCCCAAAGTGCAGGGAGCGCCAATCCCCGACTCGGAGTAAGCGCGCCGCTATCGCCGCCCCGGCCGCAGGCGCGCTTCCCTGCAAGGCGGCTCAGAAGCGATAGGTAACGCTGCCCACCACCGTGCGGCGCGCGCCGAAGTAGCAGTCACCGCGCGCCAGGCAGGTGGTCAGGAATTGCTTGTCGAACAGGTTGCTGGCATTCAGCGAGACGCGCAGCGGGCCGTGGTCATAGGCAATCATCGCGTCGTAGAGCGTGACGCCGCCCACCCGGTTCTGGTCGGCACCGTCATAGCTGGGACCGACATAGCGCACCCCGCCGCCGGCGACAAAGCCCGGCACGCCAAACAGCTTGAAGCGATAGTTGGCCCACAGCGACGCCATGTTCGACGGCGTGCTCGCCAGCTTCTTGCCCACCTCGGCCGGCGTGCCGTCGATCACGCGCGCATCCAGGTAGGTATAGGTTGCGATCAGGTCCAGCCGGCTGGACAGCGAGGCCAGTGCCTCAACCTCGATGCCGCGCGTACGTGCCTCGCCCACCTGGACTGAATCGGGAATGCCGTTGACCACGCCGGCGGTCTTGCGGTTCTTCTCGCGCATATCGAATGCGGCAATGGTCAGCGTGGCGTTCTTGCCCGGCGGCTGGTACTTGATCCCCGCCTCCCACTGCGAACCGCGCAGCGGCTTGAAAGCCTGGTTGGCCTTGTTGAAGCCGGCCAGCCCCTGGAACGACTCGGAATAGCTGACGTACGGGTTGAGGCCGATGTCCGAGCGGTACATCAGGCCAGCACGCTTGGTAAGCTCGCTGTCGTCGCGGCTGGCCGAGGGCGTGTTGTCCTGCGCGGCGCGCGACCAGTCATAGCGCAGCCCCAGCATCAGCAGCCACTTGTTCCACGACAGCTGATCCTGCACGTACAGGCCGGTCTGCGCCTGCGTGGCGGGGTTCAGGTCGCGCGTGCCCGGCAGGGTGAAATTGCCGTAGACCGGGTTGAACACATTGAGCGGCGCGGCCGTGCCCCCCACCCCGGCGCGCCCCGTGATCTCTGAGTGCTGGTAGTCGACGCCGGTCAGCAGCGTGTGCTGGACCGGGCCGGTGCGGAAGTTGGTCTGCGCCTGGGTATCGACCGCGAACGAGTTCAGCGTGGGCTGGTTCAGGTAGACCGTGCGGCGCATCAGCGTATCGCTGCCCGGCACCCAACCGTGGCCGGCGCCGTTGAAACCGGCCGCGTAGATGCTGCGGTAGTCCACCGTGCTGTGCGAATAGCGCAGGTTCTGCCGCACCGTCACGGTGTCGTTGAACTTGTGCTGGAACTCATAGCCCACCGACGCCTGCTCGGCGTTGTAGCGGTCGAAGCCGGGCTCGCTGATAAACAGGTGATCGGGGATCTGGCCGGCCGGGTTGGCCTGCAGCGTGCCCCGCCAGGGGAAGAAGCCGACCGAGGTCCCGCTTTCATCGCGCTGGAAGTTGGCCAGCAGCGTGAGCGAGGTGTCCTGGCTCGGGCGCCACGTCAGCGAAGGCGCGATCAGGTAGCGGTTGTCCTTGACGTAGTCCACCTGCGTGTCGCTGTCGCGCGCCAGCGCCACCAGCCGGTACAGCCACTTGCCGTCCGCATCGAGCGGGCCGGTCAGGTCGGCCTGCACCTGCTTGCGGTTGTAGTTGCCGAACTGCACCCCGATCTCGCGCGCCGCCTCAGCCTGCGGGCGTTTGCTGACCAGGTTCAGGATGCCGCCGACCGCGCCCTGCCCGAACAGCATCGACGACGGCCCGCGCAGCACGTCGATGCGTTCCAGCGTGTAAACATCGGGCCGCACGTTGTTGTAGAAGCCGACCTGGTTCAGCAGGCCGTCGCGGTACTGCGTGAACTCGGTGCCCCGGAACCGGCCCCAGTCGCCGCGGGCGTCGTTGCCGAACGGCCCGGCATAGACGCCGGCGCTGTAGCCGATGGCCTGCTGCACGCTCTGCGCGCCTTGCGCCTCCATCCGGTCGCGCGTGATGACGGTGATCGACTGGGGCGTCTCCATCACCGGGGTGTCGGTCTTGGTGGCGGTGGCGCTGCGTTTTGCCACGAAGCCATGAACCGGGCCGGTGGCGGTTCCGTCGTCGCTGCCGGCGCGGATCGTGACGGCCGGCAGTTCTGCCGCGGCACTGGCCGTTGCCGGCGCAGGCACTTCGCCGGATTGGGCAAAAACGCCACCGGTCTGCAGGCTCAACACAAGGGTGGTCAGCGAAAGGCCGCGCGGGGTGACAAGCGCGGGGCGGGCAAAGCGCGGCTTTGCCTGCTTGGTCGGGTGGAAATACATCACTCAGGGATCGGAAGGTAGCTACCCCGCAGGCGCGGCGTGGCAAGTGGAAAATTCTGATTACGAATGCGAATAATTCGTAATTACAACAGAATTGTAGCCTGAATGTGTCAGAAGCGAGACATTTTCTATTCGCACCGGATGCTGCCTCGGCGCTAAGCCAGACGAAGGAAGTGTTGGGCAGTCCCCGGCCTCAGTGGCCAGCCCCCCAAGCCAATCAGCCGGCCTGCAGCCGGCCCAGCAACCGCCGCCCCGCCTCGATCACCGCCGCATCCGGCTGCATCTGGTAGCGCACGATCATGCCTTCGATGCACAGCATCGCTTCCTCGGCCACCGCTTGCGGCTGGTCCAGGCCCAGGCGCGTGGCGATGTCGGCGACGAATGCGGCCAACTCGGCCTTGTGCGCCGCGGCCTGTTCGGCCGCGCGCGCGTCGCCGCCCGCCTCGGCCACCACGTTGATAAAGGCGCAGCCACGGAAGTCTCGGCCGAACCAGTCCGCCAGCGCGTCGGCAATCACGTCCAGGTGCGGGCGCGCGGCCAGCCGGGCTTCCACGTCCTGCCGGAACCACGTCATCCACTCGTCATGGCGGCGGTCCAGGAACGCCGAAATCAACTCGTTCTTGGAGGCGAAATGGCGGTAGAGCGACATCTTGGCGACGCCGGATTCGGCAATGATCTTGTCGATGCCGGTGGCGCGGTAGCCCCCCTGGTAGAACAGGCGGGCAGCGGTGTCGAGGATGCGGTCGCGGGCGGAAGGCGTGGCCATGGTGGCGGCGTAGTCGGTAAAGGTGCGCGGCCGGACAGCGCCCTGCGCCGCCCTGCCTCTCTATAGGTCGATACTATGACAGACAGACCTGTCTAGCAAACCTGGCCCGCTCAGGCCTCCAGCTTCGCCTCCGCATCACGCAGCGCCGTACGCAGGCCCTCTTCCACCACCGGGTGGTAGAAAGGCATGCCCAGCATCTGCCCGATGGTCAGGCCCTGCTGGTACGACCACGCCAGCAGGTGGGCGATGTTCTCGGCACGCGGGCCGGTCCATTCCGCGCCCAGGAAGCGGCCCGTGGCCTTGTCGGCATAGACATGCATCAGGCCGCGGTTCTTCAGCATCACGCGGCTGCGGCCCTGGTCCTCGAAGCTGACCTCGCCGGTCACGAACGTGCCTTCGGCCAGGTCGGCGTAACGCTGGCCGACCATCGCGATCTGCGGGTCCGTGAACACCACCGCGATCGGCGCGCGCCGTGCCAGCGGCTTCACTTGCGGATAGCTGGCGGCGTTCTCGCCCGCGGCCTTGCCCTCGTCCGCGGCCTCATGCAGCAGCGGCAGGATGTTGTTGGCGTCGCCGGCAATGAATACCGGTGCATTGCCGCACTGGAGCGTGCGCGCATCGAACAGCGGCACGCCGCGCGCATCCAGCGCCAGGCCGGCATTTTCCAGGCCCAGGCCGCGCACATTGGGCACGCGGCCGGTGGCGACCAGCGCATAGTCGAAGCGCTCGGTCACGCTGCGGCCTTCGCGGTCCAGGTAAGTCACCACCACCTGGTCGCCGTCGCGGGCCATGTCGGTCACCCTGGCGTCCGGATCGAGATAGAACTCGCCGTTGAAGGTCTTCGCCGCGTAGGCGCGGATCACGGGATCAGTCAGCGGCCCGAGCGAGCCGCTGACGCCGAACACGCGCACCCGCACGCCAAGGCGCGACAAGGCCTGGCCAAGCTCCAGCCCGATCACGCCGGGGCCGAACGCCACCACGCTGGCGGGCAGGTCTTCCCAAGCGAACACATCGTCATTGACGATCAGGCGGTCGCCGAACACCTGGAACGGCGCCGGCAGCATCGGCGTGGAGCCGGTGGCAATGACCACGCGGCTGGCACGCACGGTGGTGTGCCCATCCACTTCCAGCGTGGTGTTGTCGATAAAGCGGGCATAGCCGCGGACGCGGTCGGCTTCGGGGATGTTCTCCACGCCGCGCACCACGAAGCCGACAAAGCGGTCGCGCTCGCTGCGCACGCGGGCCATCACCTCGCGGCCATCGATGCGGACCTCGCCATCCACGTGCACGCCGAACGGCGCAGTGTGGCGCAGTTCGTGCGCGGCCTCGGCGGCAGCGATCAGCAGCTTGGAGGGCATGCAGCCCACCCGGGCGCAGGTGGTGCCGTACGGGCCGCCTTCGATGATCACGGCGCGCTTGCCCGCGGCAATCGCGGCACGGTAGGCGGCAAGGCCGGCGGTGCCTGCGCCGATCACGGCGACGTCGGTCTGGATGGTGGTCATGGCGGTCAATTCCTTTGTCTTGATGGCGTCAAGCTGGTGTCAATCAGCGGGCTGGATGGGGCCGCCATGCCGGGCAAGGCGACCCCATCGGGTCCGGCGACTGCCGGTCCCCGGGTGCGGGATGAAGGGAGAATCGGCTTACTTGCCCAGGTACTGCTGCAGCGCCTCGGCGCCGCCGATGAGCTTGCCGTTGATAAAGACCTGCGGTGCGGTCATCTCGCCCGACACGGCGCCCAGCACCTTGCCGCGCACCTTGTTGTCCAGCGGCACGTCGATATAGTCGAAGCCGTTGTCGTCAAGCAGTTGCTTGGCCTTGGCGCAGAACGAGCAGCCGACCTTGGAGAACACCACCACCTGGTCCGGCTTGCGCGCGTCCGGGGCGATATGGGCCAGCATGGTGTCGGCGTCGGACACCTTGAACGGGTCGCCCGGCTCTTGCGGTTCGATGAACATCTTCTGCACCACGCCGTCCTTGACCAGCATCGAATAGCGCCAGCTGCGCTTGCCGAAGCCCAGGTCGGCCTTGTCCACCAGCATGCCCATGCCTTCGGTGAATTCACCGTTGCCGTCGGGGATCATGGTGATGTTCTCGGACTCCTGGTCCTTGGCCCATTCGTTCATCACGAAGGTGTCGTTGACGGACACGCACAGGATGTCGTCCACGCCGTGCTTCGCGAACACCGGGGCCAGCTCGTTGTAGCGCGGCAGGTGGGTCGACGAGCAGGTCGGCGTGAAGGCGCCCGGCAGCGAGAACACGACCACGGTCTTGCCGTTGAACAGCTCGCCGGTGGTGACGGTCTTCCACTCGTTGTCTTCACGCATGCGGAAAGCGACATTGGGAACGCGTTGGCCTTCACGGGATTGCAGCATCAGTTCACTCCTTGGTCTGGATCGGGTTGGTTTCGGCTGCGGGTTGCAGCGAAGGCCCCATTCTGTAGACCGGGATGTGATTTGTACAATTCATCGTTTTAACCACGACGATTGCCTTACGCTATTGACTCGGCATGGCCATCCCCTATTGCGCCGGCCCTTGCACTTCATCCGCGGGCACGCAAAAGCATATTTTTTCGGCAAATACCGGCGAGTGCCCTATCATGCGGCATCCACTCAGACTCCCGTTTTGTCCGCAATGACCCGACCTTGCCGCCTGCCGTCTCTCTGCCGATGGGCCCCGATGCTCGCGCTGTCGCTGGTGCTGGCGCACCCCGCGCAGGCGCAAACCCTGAAGAAACCGGCGCTGGATGCGCTGGTCTCCGGCACCCGAACGGCGGCCCAGGCCGACCTGCAGGCATTCATGGCCGCCGCGGCCAGGGCCGAGCCTTCCGTGGCGCCGGCCGTGGCGGCGTGGCAGGCCCGGTCGCCACTGGCCGGCGACAACCTGGTCAATATCGGCCGCCTGCTGGGCGTCTACAACCGCGTCCGCAATGAGGCCGCGGTGATCGACGCCATCGGCAGGATGGTGGCGCTGCGCACCGTGCGCGACGAGAAAATCCCGCAGCACGAGAACCCCGCCATCATCGAGTTCGGCAAGATGATCGAGGCCATGGCGCGCGACTTCGGGCTGGCCTACCGCAATGTCGACAACCGGGTCTTCGAGGTCACGCTGCCCGGCGGCGGCAAGGATACCTTCGGCATCCTGACCCACGCCGACGTGGTGCCCGCGGTGGCCGAGGAATGGGTACTGGAGGACGGCACCAGGCTGGATCCGTTCCGCATGACGCGCGTGGGCGACATGCTGTACGGGCGCGGCACCATCGACGACAAGGGCTCGATCGCCGCGGTCATGTATGCCATGAAGACCGTCAAGGAAAGCGGCGTGCCGCTGGAGCGCACCATCCGCCTGATGATCGAGACCACCGAGGAAACCGGCGGCGACGGCATGAAATACTACCGCCAGCACACCACCCTGCCCGAGTACAACGTCGTGCTCGACAGCAAATACCCCGCGGTGGTGGCGGAGAAAGGCGCGGGCACGCTGACCGTTTCCTTCGGCATCAAGGCGGCGGACGACAAGAGCGCGCAAGGCAAGTCCGACCGGAAGGGACCTGCCATCGTTGCCATGCGCGGCGCGGCCTCGGCCAACGCCATCCCCGAGACCGCCACCGCTCGCATTGCCGGCGGCGATGCTGCCGCCGTCGCTGCCGCGCTGGAACAGGCACGCGCTGAATTCCTGCGCCGCCACACCCCGCGCGGCAAGTTCTCCATCGACGTGAAGCGCGCCGGCAACGACGTGGAAGTGAAGGTCACTGGCGCCTCGGCGCACGGATCGCGCCCTGAGGAAGGGGTCAACCCGCTGCCGCGGCTGGCGCTGTTCCTGCAGGCCAGCCGCGTGCAGTTTGCCGAGAACCACTACCTGAACGCGGTCCGCTACCTGAACGACCTGTACGGGCTGGATTACCTTGGCACCAGGATGGAGGTGGCCTACCGGGACCCGTTCATGGGCCCGCTGACCATGTCGCCCACGCTGGTGCGCGAGCGCGGCGAATACGTCGACGTGGTCACCAACGTGCGCATGCCGCGTGGCCGCACGCCGGACGAGCTGGGCGGCAAGATCACCAAGCGCATCTTCGGCTGGGCCGCCACCCATGGGCCAGTCGAAATCAAGTACGACCAGGGCAACTGGATGGCGCGCGATCCCAAGGGCGCGTGGCTGTCCACGCTGCTGAATATCTTTGGCGATACCACCGGGCTGGAAGCCAAGCCGGTTTCCACCGCCGGCAGCACCACCGCCAAGCTGATGCCCAATGCCATCAACTTCGGGCCGGCCATGCCGGGCAAGAAATACACTGCGCACAACGCGCGCGAGTACAAGGAAGTGGCCGACCTGAACCTGGATATGCAGATGTTCACCGAGATGCTGGTGCGGATCGGGAACCTGGACAAGATGCAGTAACGAGGGTTTCAGGCGTGTCCCTCTGCGCTTGTGTGCTCCCTCTCCCCTCATGGGGAGAGGCCCGGGGTGAGGGGTGGTCCAGCTAGGAACCACATCAAGCGGGACCTTCGGTTTTAGGACCCAACAGCTTCACAACTCCAGTTCACTCAACCCCGCATGTTCATCCGGCCGCCGGCCCAGTGGCCAGTGGAACTTGCGGTCCGCCGCCTTGATCGGCGCATCGTTGATGCAGGCAAAACGCCTGCGCATCAGCCCCGCCTCATCGAACTCCCAGTTCTCATTGCCGTATGACCGGTACCAGTTGCCGGAATCGTCGTGCCATTCATAGGCAAAGCGCACGGCGATGCGGTTGCCGTCGTGCGCCCATAGCTCCTTGATCAGCCGGTAATCCAACTCCTTCTGCCACTTGCGCTGCAGGAAGGCGACGATGTCGGCACGGCCATTGACGAATTCCGCACGGTTGCGCCAGGCGCTGTCGACGGTATAGGCCAGCGCCACGCGCTCTGGATCGCGGCTGTTCCAGCCATCCTCCGCGGCACGGACCTTGGCGATGGCGGATTCACGCGTGAATGGGGGCAACGGCGGACGGATTTCGGCTTGTGCGGACATGCGGAGGCTCCTTTGCTGAAACAGGGTGAATCAGATGGAAGAACAGGCTGCTCAATATGATACAGACCTGTCTCATTATTGATAGACAGATCTGTCTTGTCAAGGCAGGATACCGGGCAGAATTCAAAAGCAAGACCCGGAGTGCCAGGTGCACGCGGGCGGCCTAAAGTTGGCACCATGCAAGCGAGAGAAAGGAGACCCGCGGTGAGCATCAGCCAGATACAGCGTCCCGAAATGGCCGTGGCAGGGCCGCGCCGGCCAATACTGCCAGCGCGCGGCACGGCGCGGGGGCATAGGCACGAAGCCGATATCGCCACCCGCGTCGATGGCACCGACTGGGCCGCCATTGCACGCGAGCTCGACGACTACGGCTGCGCCGCGATCCGCGGCCTGCTGTCGGCAGCCGAATGCGACGCGCTTGCCGCCGGCTATGCGCAGGACGCGTGGTTCCGCTCTCGCATCGAGATGCGCCGGCACGGCTTTGGCCAGGGCGAGTACAAGTACTTCCGCTACCCGCTGCCCGACACCGTGGCCGCAATGCGCACGGCGCTGTATCCGCACCTGGTGCCGGTGGCCAACCGCTGGAACGCCGCCATGGGCATCGATGTGCGTTATCCCGCCGCGCACGCCGATTATCTTGCCCGCTGCCACGACGCCGGCCAGTTGCGCCCGACGCCCCTGCTGCTGCGCTACGGCCCCGACGACTACAACTGCCTGCACCAGGACCTGTACGGCGAGCACGTATTCCCGCTGCAGGTCGCCATCCTGCTGTCCGAGCCGGGCCGCGACTTTGCCGGCGGAGAATTTGTGATGACCGAGCAGCGGCCGCGCATGCAGTCGCGGGCCGAGGTGGTGACGCTGCACCAGGGCGATGCCGTGGTCTTTGCCGTCAGCCAGCGCCCGGTGCAGGGCAGCCGCGGCAGCTACCGCGTGAACCTGCGGCATGGCGTCAGCCGGCTGCACGCGGGCCAGCGCTACACGCTGGGCATCATCTTCCACGACGCCACGTGAGGTATCCCATGACCCGTCCCACACAACAACCGGAAGTCAGCACCATCGAACGCGACCCGCGCTGGGCTCGCGTGCTGGCGCGCGATCCGGGCGCCGACGGTGCCTTTGTCTATGCGGTCAAGACCACCGGCGTGTACTGCCTGCCGAGCAGCCCGTCGCGCCTGCCGCATCCGGCCAATGTCGAGTTCTTCGACAATGCCGCCGCGGCCGAAGCCGCCGGCTACCGGCCCAGCCGACGTGCCGCCGCGCCTGCGCTGGCGGCACAGCACGCAGCCATCGTGGCCGACGCCTGCCGCCGCATCGAGGCCGCCGACACCCTGCCCACGCTGCCCGAACTGGCCAACGCAGCGGGCGTCAGCCCCTATCACTTTCACCGCCTTTTCAAGGCCGCCACCGGCCTGACGCCGCGTGCCTATGCCGCCGCGCATCGCGCCAGGAAACTCCGCGAGCAACTGGGCACCAGCGACTCCGTGACCGAGGCAATCTACGACGCCGGCTTCGGCTCCAACAGCCGCTTCTACGAAACCTCGGACGCAGTGCTGGGCATGACCCCGTCGCGCTACCGCGCGGGCGGGGCCGACACCGATATCCGCTTTGCCATCGGCCAGTGCTCGCTGGGCGCGATCCTGGTGGCCCAGAGCGAGCGCGGTGTCTGCGCGATCCTGCTGGGCGACGATCCCCAAACGCTGTTGCAGGACCTGCAGGACCAGTTCCCGCGCGCCAACCTGATCGGCGGCGATGCGCAGTTCGAGCAACTGGTGGCGCAAGTGGTGGGCTTTATCGAGGCACCTTCAATCGGCCTGGCGCTGCCGCTGGATGTGCGCGGCACCGCGTTCCAGCAGCGTGTATGGCAGGCCCTGCAAGAGATCCCCGCGGGCAGCACCGCCAGCTATGCCGAGATCGCGGCCCGCATCGGCGCGCCGCGTGCGGTGCGCGCGGTGGCGCAGGCCTGCGCCGCCAACCACCTGGCGGTGGCCATTCCCTGCCATCGCGTGGTGCGCAGCGACGGCAACCTGTCGGGCTACCGCTGGGGCGTGGCGCGCAAGCGCGAGTTGCTGGAGCGCGAGGCGCAAGCCTGAGTGGCCCGCGCTCAGCGCGCCACGGCTGCCTGCACCCGAGCCAGGTAGTCGTGGATCTGCGCCACCACCGCCGCGCCCTCGCCTACCGCCGCGGCGACCCGCTTGGTCGATCCCGCCCGCACGTCGCCGATGGCAAACACGCCCGGCACGTTGGTCTGCAGCGGATACGGCACCGCCGACGCGCAGCCCAGCTCGCCGCCGCCGGTGCGCACGAAGCCCTTGTCATCGACCTCGACGTTGCAGGTGCGCAGCCACGACGCATTGGGATCGGCGCCGATGAACAGGAACAGGTGCCGCACGTCCATCGTGACCGGGGCCGGGCTTTCCGCCCGGCATTCGTAGCGCACGGAACTGAGCCACCCTTCCCCCGCCAGCGCGCTGATCTGCGCGTGCGTGTGCAGCGTGATATTGGGCAGCGAACCGATGCGGTCGATCAGGTAGCGCGACATGGTGGCGGCCAGCCCCGGCCCGCGCACCAGCATATGCACGTGCGCCGCGTGCGAGGCCAGGTAGACCGCTGCCTGCCCGGCCGAATTGCCGCCGCCCACCAGCATCGCCGGCTCGTTCTTGCACAGCTTGGCCTCCACCGGCGAAGCCCAGTAGTAGACACCACGCCCTTCAAAGTGCTCCAGCGCGGCGATGTCCGGGCGACGGTACTGCGCGCCGGTGGCAATCACCACGGTGTGGGTCGGGATCATGCGGCCATCGGCCAGCTCCAGCCGGATCGGGTCCGCGCCGCAATGCAGTGCCTTGACCTCCAGCGGGATGGCGATATGCGCGCCGAACTTCAGTGCCTGCACGAACGCGCGCCCGGCCAGCGCCTGTCCGGAGATGCCGGTGGGAAAGCCAAGATAGTTCTCGATCCGCGCACTCGCACCCGCCTGCCCGCCCGGCGAGCGGCAATCGATCACCGCCACCGACAAGCCTTCGGATGCGGCATACACGGCCGTGGCCAGCCCCGCAGGCCCGGCGCCGACCACCACCACGTCATAGACATGGACCGGATCGAACTCCGGCAACAGCCCCAGGCACGAAGCCAGCTGCCCTTCGTCCGGCGCGCGCAGCACGCGGCCGTCGGCGCAGATCACCAGCGGGAAGTCGCTGGCGGGCGCGTTGGCATAGTCGAGCAGCAATGAGCAGTCGCGTTCGGCGTCGATATCGATAACCGTATGCGGGTAGCCGTTGCGCCGCAGGAAGGCTTGCAGTGCCACCAGCTGCGGCTCGGTGCCGTGGCCGACCAGCACCGGCCCGCTGCCGAATTCGATCAGCCCCACGCGGCGCAGGATCAGCGCGCGCATGATGCGCTCGCCCAGTTCGGCCTCGGCCACCAGCAGGGCGCGCAGCCGCTCTGGCGTGATCACATAGCCCTGGGTATCGGTCACGGCCACGCCGTCGACCAGCGCCGGGCGGCCGCTGAGCGTGCCGACCTCGGCCAGGAAGTGGCCGGCGCCCTGCTCGGTGATCTGGTGCTCGCGGCCCAGGCCGTCGCGCCGCATCAGGCGCACGCGGCCGCTGCCGATCAGGTACATGCCCCGGCCCGTATCGCCGATGGCAAAGAGCTTCTCGCCCGCGCGCCAGCTCTGCGGCGTGCCAAAGCGGCGCACGCGCGCCATGTCGTCGGCGCCGAGCTGCGGGAACATCTGGTGCCAGCGTGACTCCAGCGTGGAATACGGCGCCTCCAGGCCGCCGCCGGCCTCCGGGCCGGTGTCCTCATCCGGGGCCATTGCCTCCGACTGCGAAATCGCCATGCTCCCTCCCCGTCTGGACCCGCGCCTGCCCTGGGCACATCTTCCCGGTTGCGCGCGGCCTATCGATAGTAGACGGCTGCGCGCAGAATGCGAGAATCGCACGGCGCAGTTGCGGATTGCGCTGGCTTGGGATTGAATGAGCGCCTCGGCGTGTCGGCATTCGCCGTCACCTTCAGCAAGAAACCAGTCTTGATGCAATCCAACCATGATTCCGACGCCAGCCAGGCTGGCGACCGCCCCGCCCGTCCGGCATTGCGCCCCCTGACGCCCGTCGAAGGCCGCGTGCTCGGCGTGCTGGTCGAAAAACAGCACACCGTGCCCGATACCTACCCGCTGTCGCTCAATGCGCTGGCCTCGGGCTGCAACCAGAAGACCGCCCGCGCCCCGGTGATGAACGTCAGCGAGGCCGATATCCTTGAAGCCATCGATGGCCTCAAGGGCCTGAGCCTGGTCTTTGAAGGCAGCAGCAGCCGCGTGCCGCGCTTCGAGCACAATATGCAGCGCGTGCTGGCCGTGCCCAGCCAGTCCGTCGCACTGCTGGCCATGCTGCTGCTGCGCGGCCCGCAGACCGCGGCGGAGCTGCGCCTGAACACCGCGCGCCTGCACGGCTTTGCCGATATCTCGTCGGTCGAGGCCTTCCTTGACGAACTGGCCAGCCATGCTCCGCCCTTTGTCGTCCGGCTGCCGCGCGCGCCGGGCGCACGCGAAAATCGCTGGATGCACCTGCTGAGCGGCGAAGTGAGCGCCGCGGCGGACGCCGACGATGCCGACCGCACCACCGGCGGCGCCACCGCCGCGCCGGGCGAACTCGAACAGCTGCGCGCCGAACAGCAGGCCCTGACCGAGAAGGTGGCGAAGCTGCAAAGCCTGGTCGAACACATGGCCGGCCAACTCGGCATCCCTGTCGACGAGTTTCTCGACTGACACCGCGCCTGCGTCATGGCTGACGGTACCGACCACCCTGCTGTTAGCCAGCATTGGTGGTTGGAGGATATTGCTGGCGGTTAATTGCGTTATTACCTCGCGAAGGCGAGCCACAGGCTCAGACCCCAGCGCGGCAGACGGCTTGCCGTCCGACCTGCCCGATGGCCCGGATGTCACCTATCCTTTGCTCAGGACCGCAAACTGGACAGGGAGACCGGCGCAGCCATGGACAAGACAGCCTTCGTATTTGCGGGCGGCGGCAGCCTGGGTGCGATCCAGGTCGGCATGCTGCGCGAACTGGCGGCATGGGGCGTGATGCCCGATATCGTGATCGGCGCCTCGGCCGGCGCCATCAACGGCGCCTACTTTGCCTGCAATCCGGGCGTGGCCGGCGCCGGCCGGCTTGACGCGCTGTGGCGCGGCATCCGGCGCTCGGACATCCTGCCGTGGAGCTGGCGCAGCGTCTGGAGCATGTTCGGCGGCAACCGCGGCCACCTGGTGGAGGCGGCCGGGTTGCGCCGACTGCTGGCGCAGCACTTCGGCACGCTGCGGCTGGAAGCAGCGGAACTGCAGCTGCACGTGGTGGCCACCGACATGCACAGCGGCGACGAAGTCTTGCTGTCCAGCGGCAGCATAGTCGACGCGGTGCTGGCCAGCGCGGCCATCCCCGGCGTGTTCCCGCCGGTGCAGTTCGAGGGCCGCACGCTGATCGATGGCGGCGTGGCCAACAACACCCCGGTATCCACCGCGATCGCACTTGGTGCCACGCACGTGATCGTGCTGCCCGCGGGCTTTACCTGTGCGGAGCGCCGCCCGCCGCGCGGCGCGCTGGAGCATGCGTTCAATGCGCTCTCGCTGCTGGTGGCGCGCCAGCTCGTGCACGACCTGCAGCACTTCGCCGACCGCGCGCAGATCAGCGTGGTGCCGCCGCTGTGCCCGCTCGACATCTCGCCCTACGACTACTCCAAATGCGGCGAGCTGATCGACCGCGCCGCGGCCACCACCGCGCAATGGCTGCAAGGCAAGGGGCTTGACAGCCAGCGCATACCGGGCGCGCTGGCGCCGCATTCGCACGACGAAGCGACGCCCAGCTGCAGCGCCGACATCCCGGCGGCGGCGCCCCACTGACGCCGCTCAGCGCCGGGTGGAAGTACCCGAACGGATTGTGCCGCGCCGCATGCTGGCCGCCCTGGTACCGCCCTCATCGACGCGGATCAAGGCAAGCTCACCCTGCCCGCGCGCCAGGCTGCGCTCTGGCAGCCATTGCTACAATCCGACAGATGTCCACCCAAGCCGAACGCAGCGCCAGCACCCGCCAGTCCCTGATCGACGCCGCCGTGACCTTGCTCGTCGAGCAAGGCTATGCGGCCTTTTCAGAAGCGCGCGTGTGCGAACTGGCCGGCAGCAGCCGCGGCTCGCTGCGGCACCATTTCCCCGAAGGCCGCTATGACCTGCTGCCAGCCATGCTCACCTGGCTGCTGGAGCGCGAGGCGGCGCGCCTGGCCGCGCTGGGCCCGCTCAGCCCCTCGCTGTGCCTGCACCTGATGCTGCATATCCTGGCGACCCGCCCACAGCGGCATACCTCGCTCGCCATACTGGAGGTGTGGATGGCAACGCGTGGCGACGCGCGCCTGGCCACCGCCGTGCGCGCGCCGCTGGAGGCTGTGCCGCAGATGCTGTTCGGCCAGCCGCCGGACGCGCCGCCGGAGCCGGAATGGCTGGCGCTGCGCTGTTTCCTGCACGGCGCCACGCTGCACAGCTTCGCGCCGGACTACGACGGCCAGGGCTTGTCCGAAGCGGTGCGCTGGCTGATCGCGCGCCTGCCGGCCCCGGCGGGGCTGGACGCCTTGCTGGCGCGCTTGCACGCAGACTAGTTGTAGAGCGCCGGATCAGGGCAGCCGCGCCAGCAACCGGTCGCCCAGCGTGGGCGGCAGCGCCAGGCGCCCTGCCTTGCCAGGCGCCGCGGCATCGAAGACCACGGCCTGGCCGTCCCAGCTGAGCCGCACCGGCCCGCTGCTGTTGAAGGTGCGCTGGGCCAGCACGCGGTCGCGCTCCACGCCGTAGATGCGCAGCAACACCCGCTCCCGACCCAGATAGCAGTATTCCGCTGCGTAGCGCGCGGCGGCATCCAACGACGGCAGGTGCCGGCAGTTATGCGCGCCGGCGCGCTCCCAGGCGCCGTGGCCATAGGCGATGGCGGTCCAGATACCGCCGAGCGCCAGCAGCCGCCCCGCGGTCACCAGTGCCAGGCGCTGCGCGCGGGCCTTGCGCCCGTCCGGGGTCGCCATCACGTGCGACACCGCGCGATACAGCGCCAGCCCCAGCAGCAGCATGGTTACCGCCGCCAGATGGAAATAAAACGCCGACTCCGGCATTGACGCCATGATCTGACCCATGCCCGCTCCCGGAAAATATCGTCAAACTAACCGTCCTGCCGAATATCAGAATCCGGCGTCCGCGCCGTCATATAAAAACGCACCGCATTAATCGGCGTCATTAATTCCAGAATATTGAAAATCGGCGCCCTGATATATCCGAGCATAATCAACCGACCGCACCGGGCCAATCCGGTGTATTCCCGCACCGGAGCTGCCGGCGACCGCCGCCATCTTATTTTTCCGATGGCAGCGCCGCCAGCAGGGCGAGCAGCCGCGCCACCGTCGGCGCCACGATCGCGGCCAGCGCAGCGGCGTTGGCGGCATCGCCGTCGCTGGCGGCATGCTCCAGGCGCTGGGCAAGAGCACGCAAGGCATGGCAGCCGACGTAGTGGGCAGATGCCTTGAGCCGGTGGGCGACGCTGCGCACGGTGTCCAGCGCACCGTCCGCGGCGCGCAACTGCGCCAGGTCGGCCTGCGCCGAGGTGACCAGGGCGTGCACCAGCTCAGCGGCAAAGGCGCGGTTGCCGAAGGTCTGCGACGCGATGGCTGGCCCGATTCCCGCAGCCTCGCGGGGGGACAGCGCCAGGTAGCGCTGGCGGGCCAGCATGGCGACGATGGCCGCTTCGGTCACCGGCTCGCGCAGGCAGGCGATCACACCTTCGTCCGCGCCGGGCACCGGCACCGCGTCGGCCGGCAGCACCACGGCGCAGACCGGGCCGGTGGCACGCCAGGCGCGCAACAGGCTGTCAGGGATCTCGGTGGCGGCGCCGGCTATCACCAGGCCGATGTCTGCGGCGGCGTCCGGCGCGGGCGTGTCGGTGTGCACATCAAAGCCGAGATCGCGCAGGATCGGGGCAACCCCGGCGACCCAGCGCGTGTCGCCGGGCGTGGCAAGCAGCAACGCGCCGGTCATGCGCCGCTTCTCAATGCGAGTCGAATCACGGGCAGCATGCTAGCCGATCGCGATATGGTGGCGCCGCGCAAAGTCGATGACATCGACAATCGATTTTGCCCCGAGTTTTTCCATGGCCCGGGTCTTGTGGGTGCTGACCGTCTTGTTGGAAATAAACAGGGTTTCGCCGATTTCCTTGTTCGACATGCCCTTGGCAAGCATCTGCATGACCACCAGTTCCTTGTCGGAAAGACTGGCCAGGCGCGCGGCTTCGTCGGCGTGGCCGGCGTTGTTGCCGCGGTCGGTTTCCGGCATCACCGTATAGCCGGCCAGCACGGACTCGGTGCAGCGCACGATCTCGGCCAGTTCCTGGGTCTTGCTGACAAAACCATGCGCGCCGGCCTGGCGCGCGCGCGGGGCAAACGTGTTCTGGTCCTGGCCGGAAATGACCAGGATGCGCACGGCGGGGTGGCAGGCCTTGAGGCGGGGGATCACGTCCAGCCCGTTGATCTTCGGGATGTCCAGGTCCAGGATCACCACGTCGGGGGTGTACTGCCGCACGATCTCGATGGCGGCCTGGCCATTGTCGGCCTCAAGCACATGGGTGATGCCCAGCACCTGGGAAAAGTGCGTCTTTAGCACCACCCGCACGGGCGGGTGGTCGTCGACGATCAGGATTGTGGTCAAAACTTGAACTCCATAACAGGCGCCCTGATGTCCGGGCGCCCATGCACATCATTTTGCTCAGCATTTGTGCCGGAGGGCACCGGAAATTTCCGAGCGCGGGCTTGCTTCTTCCGAAAACCCGGCTGGTTTTGCAGGCCTGGCGCAATGCGGACCATGGCAGTTGCGCAATCCAATCATAACGCTGCCGCCACAGCTGAAAAACCACGTCGCCGGACCATGGCAGGGGGTACCGGAAGGTTTTGTTTTGGACCTGCCTGCCGCCATCGGGTTTCTCGACGCTGGCGCGTGCGTGCCTGGCTGATGCCGGCGTTGGCCCCGTGAGATGCTGCCCGGCATTTATCTTCGATATGTGACGTGAAAGGCATCAACGGCGCGTGATCCGGAAATTTCACCCCCAATCTCAGATTCGTCCTAATGAGATATCGAGGCTGAGCCCATAGAGTGAAAACTATCCAGCCACCGCTACGCCAACCGCGCGGCGGCCGCTGCCATGTTTCACTGAATTTTGCCGCCCCGCTTGTCCATTCATCAGCCCATCCATAACGAATCTCCATCGGCCACCGCTTGCCCGCACCGCTTCACGCGCGCCTGGCGGCTGGCAAGTGCCGCGTTGTTCGTCAGCGTATTGGCCTGCGCCGTTGCCCAGCGGACGGCAGATCCCGCGCCAGCGCCATCCCCGGCCGGCACGCCAGTCGCCTTGCCCGAGGCACCGGCCCTGCAACCAGCCCCGCCACCACAAGCAGCGCCACAGGCGCACTGGCAGGTGCTGGGGTGGACGACCGGGCTGCTCTGCCTGCTGACGCCATGCCTGCTGGCATGGATCTTCGTGCTGTATCGCGAGGTGCGCCGGCGCCGCGCCGCGGAGATTGCGCTGAAGGACAATATCGCGATCCAGTCGGCGCTGCTCGACGGCATTCCCCAGCCTGTCTACCTGCGCGATGCCTCGCTGCGGCTCATCACCTGCAACCGCAGCTATGAAGAACTGGTCGGCGCCACGCGCGACACCTTGCGCGGGCAGCCGCTGGACACATCGGTCCAGGTGCATCCCATCGCCATCGACATGGCCGAGGTGGAGCGCGACTACCGCAAGGTGATCAAGGACGGCATCCCGCTGCACAAGGACCGCTGCCTGCGCCTGGGCGGGCGCACCCACCACGTGCTGAACTGGCTGACACCGCTGCGCGGCGCCGATGGCACCGTCAAGGGCCTGGCCGGCGGCTGCGTCGACCTGACCGAACGCCACGACATGCTGGCCGAGCTGGCGCAGGCCAAGACAGAAGCCGAGGCCGCCAACCGCGCCAAGTCCACCTTCCTGGCCTCGGTCAGCCATGAGATCCGCACCCCGATGAACGCCATCACCGGCATGCTGGAGCTGACCCTGGCGCGCTGCCAGCTGGCCGAGCAGGAACGCCTGCAGCTGGTCACGGCGCATAAGTCGGCAGTGGGCCTGCTGGCGCTGATCGACGACATCCTGGACCTGTCCAAGATGGAGGCCGGCAAGTTCAGCATCCACCCGGCACCCGCTTCGCTGCCCGGGCTGGTCAAGGACACGCTGCTGATCTTCGGGCCGGTGGCGGCACAGAAGGGCCTGCCGCTGACCAGCGGCATCGGCGTCGCCGTTGCGCCGCTGCATCAGGTCGATGCGCTGCGTTTCCGTCAGATCCTGGCCAACCTGGTGTCCAACGCGGTGCGCTTCACCGACAGCGGCACGATCCACGTCAGGCTTGACGCCCTGGCGCCTCGCGACGGCGTGCAGCAGGTCATGCTGACCGTCTCCGACACCGGCATCGGGATACCCGCCGGCGAGCAGGCGCGCATGTTCGAACCCTTCGAACAGGTGCATGACCGCACCCGGCCCCATGCCGGCGGCACCGGGCTGGGGCTGGCAATCTGCCAGCGCCTGGCCAGCGCGATGGGAGGCCAGATCTCGCTGTCCAGCCAGCCGGGCCAGGGCACGCGCGTCATGGTGACGCTGCCGTTGGCGCTTGCCGTCGCCACGGAACTGCCCGAGCCGGTGCCGCCGCCCATGGCGGGCTGCGCACGGCGCCGGGTCAACGTCCTGGTGATCGACGACCATGCGCCCAACCGGCTGCTGCTGCAGCGCCAGCTGGAGCACCTGGGCCACCGCGTGAGCACCGCCTGTGATGGCCGCGAAGGGCTGGCCATGCTGGACCGGTCCAGCTTCGACGTGATCTTGTGCGACTGCGCCATGCCGGTCATGGACGGCATGGCATTCGCACGGGCGGTGCGCGCACGCAAGGATGCGCGCGGCAGCGTGCCGGTGATCGGTTGCACCGCAAGCGCCGTCGCGGTGGACCATGCCGCGGCGCTGGCGGCGGGCATGAATGCCGTGATCGTCAAGCCGGTTGGCCTGCAGGCGCTGGATGCGGCGGTGGCACAAGCCTGCGCCAGTGGCCACCGGGTGCGCGAGATAGCCGTGCCAGTGCGGGTCAGCGCGCCCGACAGCCAGGCCGGCACGCGTGACGAGGCC
This sequence comes from Cupriavidus sp. FW305-27, assembly GCF_058787995.1. NCBI lineage: Bacteria > Pseudomonadati > Pseudomonadota > Betaproteobacteria > Burkholderiales > Burkholderiaceae > Cupriavidus > Cupriavidus sp. FW305-27. The sequence continues at coordinate 5,172 of NZ_JBYTAG010000006.1, read as the reverse complement.
GCCCACTGCGGCGTCAAGCCCGGCTCGCGGCCATCATGGTGCGCGGTGTGCCGGGCAATGAACGTACAGTGCGACCGCCTCGACCAGCCGGAAGATTAAGAACCCGTTTCAGAATGAAAAAGGGGCGCGAAGGCTGCTGCCGGGCCGCAGGGCGTTGTTGCGGCCTCCTTGCGTGGAAATAACCACGCGGCGTCGACCACGCCTAGCCCTGCGGCCCGGCAGCAGCCTTCCCTTCGGGTTCAGGCCTCCAGCGGCACCGCGCTGGTGCACTTGATCTCGTCCAGGCACACGCTGGACTTCACGCCGCTGACACCCGGGATACGCATCAGCGTATCGAGCAGGAAGTCAGACAGCGACTTCAGGTCCTTTGCGACCACCTTGAGCACGTAGTCGATATCCCCGGTCACCGAGAAGCATTCCTGGATCTGCGCCAGTTCCGCCACCAGGCGCTTGAAGTTGGACAGGTCGCGGATATGCCCGCGCTCCATCGTCACATGGATAAAGGCCACCACGCCAAAGCCCAGCGCCGCCGCGTCCAGCCGCGCCTCATAGCGTTTGACCAGCCCGGCCTCTTCCAGGCGGCGGTGGCGCCGCAAAGTCTGCGCCGGCGACAGCGCGATGGCCTCTGCCAGCTCCAGGTTGGAGGCCCGCCCCTGCTCCTGCAAAACCCCCAGCAAGCGGCGATCGGTACGGTCCAGCTCGATCGATTGCACTTTGATTTCCTCACATCAGAGATTCACGCAATCGAATTTCATAATCTAGGGTTTCCCTGCCTGTTTTACGAAATCCAATTTTGCCGTCAGGAATATACACTGCATCCCAAGCAAGCGCACTACAGGCCTGTCCTGCAACAGGTTTCCGCCGAGCCGACTGACTCCGGCGCGACCTCGTTGCCAAGTGCCGCAGCCACAATATTATTTCCCGCCCCTTTAGTGAGAAAGCCATGGCCGACCTGTTTGACAACCCGATGCAGCTGATGGGCTTCGAATTCGTGGAATTCGCCTCGCCCACCCCAAACGTGCTTGAGCCCCTGTTCGAGCAGATGGGCTTCACGCTGGTGGCAAAGCACCGCTCCAAGGACGTGGTGCTGTACCGCCAGGGCGAAGTGAACTTCATTGTCAACCGCGAGCCGCACAGCCACGCCGCCTACTTTGCCGCCGAGCACGGCCCGAGCGCCTGCGGCATGGCTTTCCGCGTCAAGGATTCGCACAAGGCCTACGCCCGTGCACTGGAACTGGGCGCCCAGCCGGTCGAGATCCCGACCGGCCCGATGGAGCTGCGCCTGCCCGCGATCAAGGGCATCGGCGGCGCGCCGCTGTACCTGATCGACCGTTTCGAGGAAGGCAAGTCGATCTATGACATCGACTTCGAATTCATCGAAGGCGTCGACCGCCACCCGGTCGGCCACGGCCTCAAGCTGATCGACCACCTGACTCACAACGTCTACCGTGGCCGTATGGCTTACTGGGCCAATTTCTACGAAAAACTGTTCAACTTCCGCGAAATCCGTTACTTCGACATCCAGGGTGAGTACACCGGCCTGACCTCCAAGGCCATGACCGCGCCGGATGGCAAAATCCGCATCCCGCTGAACGAGGAATCGTCCAAGGGCGCCGGCCAGATCGAAGAGTTCCTGATGGCCTTCAACGGCGAGGGCATCCAGCACATCGCCTTCCTGACCGACAACCTGATCGAGGTCATCGACCGCCTGCAACTGGCAGGCGTGCCGCTGATGACTGCGCCGAACGACTACTACTATGAAGCACTGGACACGCGCCTGCCCGGCCACGGCCAGCCTGTGGAGCAACTGAAGTCGCGCGGCATCCTGCTGGACGGCACCACCGAAGGCGGCAAGCCCCGCCTGCTGCTGCAGATCTTCTCCAAGACCGCGCTCGGCCCGGTGTTCTTCGAGTTCATCCAGCGCCGCGGCGACGAAGGCTTCGGCGAAGGCAACTTCAAGGCCCTGTTCGAGTCGCTGGAACGCGACCAGATCGAACGCGGCACGCTCAAGGTCGAGGCCTGACCGGCATCGATCTTCCCTGACCGGCTCCGGCCGGTTCCGGAAACGCGCACACCTCCTTCGCGGCAGTGACCCTGCCGCGCGGGCGGTGACGTCCCCCAGGCCCAAGCGTCCGACTCGACAATAGCCAGAGGCGCGGGCCCGCATTCCATGAGAATGGGTAGAGGAAACAACTGAATGCATGCAAGCAGCAATGACGGCACGCTCAAGCGCGGCCTGAAGAACCGGCATATCCAGCTGATCGCGCTGGGTGGCGCCATCGGCACCGGCCTTTTCCTGGGCATCGCCCAGACCATCAAGATGGCGGGGCCCTCGGTCCTGCTGGGCTACGCGATCGCCGGCATCGTGGCGTTCTTCATCATGCGCCAGCTGGGCGAGATGGTTGTGGACGAGCCCGTCGCCGGCTCGTTCAGCTACTTCGCCGACAAATACTGCGGCCACTTCGCCGGCTTCCTGTCGGGCTGGAACTACTGGGTGCTGTACATCCTGGTGAGCATGGCCGAGCTTTCGGCCGTTGGCATCTACGTGCAGTACTGGTGGCCCGAGATCCCGACCTGGGTCTCGGCGCTGGCCTTCTTCGTGATCATCAACCTGATCAACCTGTCGAGCGTGAAGTCCTTCGGCGAGATGGAGTTCTGGTTCTCGATCATCAAGGTCGCGGCCATCATCGGCATGATCGGCTTCGGCGGCTACCTGCTGCTGTCCGCCAATGCCGGCCCGCAAGCGAGCGTGGCCAACCTGTGGCAGCACGGCGGCTTCTTTCCCAACGGCATGGGCGGCCTGGTAATGGCCATGGCCGTGATCATGTTCTCGTTCGGCGGGCTGGAGCTGGTGGGCATCACCGCGGCCGAGGCGGATTCGCCCGAGAAGACCATCCCCAAGGCCACCAACCAGGTGATCTACCGCATCCTGATCTTCTACGTGGGCGCGCTGGCAGTGCTGCTGTCGCTGTACCCGTGGGAGAACGTGGTCACCGGCGGCAGCCCGTTCGTGCTGATCTTCCACGCGCTGAACAGCAACTGGGTGGCGAACGTGCTGAACGTGGTGGTGCTGACCGCGGCGCTGTCGGTCTACAACAGCGGCGTGTACTGCAACAGCCGCATGCTGTACGGCCTGGCCCAGCAAGGCAACGCCCCCAAGGCGCTGCTCAAGGTCAACCAGCGCGGCATTCCGCTGACGGCGCTGGCGTTCTCGGCCGTGGCCACTGCGGCCTGCGTGGTGATCAACTACTTCATGCCCGGCAAGGCCTTTGAGATGCTGATGGGCCTGGTGGTGTCGGCGCTCATCATCAACTGGGCGATGATCAGCCTGATCCACCTGAAGTTCCGCGCCGACAAGCGCCGCGCCGGCCAGGCCACGAAGTTCCAGAGCTGGGGCTATCCGCTCACCAACTACCTGTGCCTGGTGTTCCTGGCCGGCATCCTGGTGGTGATGTACCTGACGCCTGGCCTGCGCCTCTCGGTCTACCTGATCCCGGTGTGGCTGGTGGTGCTCGGCGTGAGCTACCTGGTGCGCCAGAAGAACGCGGCCGCCGCGCTGCAAAGCGGCATCGCCGCCCAGCAACTGCGCTGAAGCGGCAAGGCGGCGCCTGCAGACTGCGGGCGCCGCCGGTTAGAATTCAGGCTGCGCGACGCCCCCTGCGCCGCGGCAGCTGCCCCCCGACCCAATTCCATCGCATCCCATGTTTGCACACATCGAGGCATTTCCCGGCGATCCGATCCTCTCGCTCAACGAGGACTTCCAGCGCGACCCGCGTACCGACAAGGTCAACCTGAGCATCGGCATCTACTTTGACGACGAGGGCCGCCTGCCGGTGATGCAGGCCGTGGCCAAGGCCGAAGCCGCGCTGCTGGCCGACATGGGCCCGCGCCCCTACCTGCCGATGTCGGGCCTGGTGGCCTACCGCAACGCGGTGCAGGCGCTGGTGTTCGGCGAAAACTCGCCGGCGCGCGCCGCCGGCCGCATTGCCACGCTGCAGACGCTGGGCGGCTCGGGCGCGCTGCGCGTGGGCGCCGACTTCCTCAAGCGCTACTACCCGCAGGCGCAGGTGTGGATCAGCGATCCCAGCTGGGAAAACCACCGCGTGGTGTTCGAGCGCGCCGGCTTCACCGTCAATACCTACCCGTACTATGACGACGCCACCGGCGGCCTGAAGTTCGACGCGATGATGGACGCGCTGCGTACCATCCCCGCGGGCAGCATCGTGCTGCTGCACGCCTGCTGCCACAACCCGACCGGCGTGGACCTGAACCAGGACCAGTGGCGCCAGCTGATCGCGCTGCTCAAGGCCAACCAGCTGCTGCCGTTCGTCGACATGGCCTACCAGGGCTTCGGCGCCGGCCTGGAAGACGACGCCTTCGCCATCCGCGAGCTGGTGGCGCAGGACGTGCCCTGCCTGGTGGCCAACTCGTTCTCGAAGAACTTCTCGCTGTACGGCGAGCGCTGCGGCGGCCTGAGCGTGTTCTGCAACACCGCCGGCGAAGCCACCAACGTGCTGGGCCAGCTGACCGGCGCGGTGCGCGCCAACTACAGCAACCCGCCCACGCACGGCGCGCGCGTGGTGTCCAAGGTGCTGACCACGCCCGAGCTGCGCCAGCTGTGGGAAGAAGAACTGGCCCAGATGTGCGGCCGCATCGCGCGCATGCGCGAGGCGATCCATCACAACCTGCGCGACCATGTCAGCGGCGAGGCCCTGTCGCGCTACCTGACCCAGCGCGGCATGTTCACCTACACCGGCCTCACCGCCGACCAGGCCGAGCGCCTGCGCGAGCAGCATGGCGTGTACCTGCTGCGCTCGGGCCGCATGTGCGTGGCCGGGCTGAACGAGCGCAATGTGGGGATCGTGGCCAAGGCCATCGGGAGTGTGCTGAAGGGCTGAGCCTGACGGCAGACGGCATCACCAGGCGGCGCCTTCGGGCGCCGTTTTTTATTTGGCGGCGCATGGGACGCGCCAGCGTAATCTCTACAAACGCCGTGGAGTTTTGACTTTCCAGCCATGGCTTCCCCTGGCTTTCCTCAGGCCCATCGCCACGGCCATCCCCGGCACTGAACTTGCAGCCTTCCTGCATCCCAGGCACCGTCCCCAACCGTGCCGGAGTTCCCACAGAAGGCCCGCAAATGTCCGAAGACAAGGCCCCCGCCCAGTGCAGCAA